>JADFWS010000036.1 GCA_015234065.1 Candidatus Omnitrophota bacterium | reverse complement strand
GACGCGCCGTAGTATTAAAAAATATCTCTTCCACGCGGATCTCGGTGCCGTGTGCGGGCATCGCCGCGGGCGTGAGTGTGCGGCCCTGTCCGCCTTTAATACGGACATCCCACGCCTCGTCTGAACCTTTTACGCAGCTTTTCATGGCCACTTCCGCAACCGCGGCTATCGAATACAACGCCTCACCTCTAAATCCCAGAGACGCGATCGCGTCCAGGTCTTCCGCCGATACAACCTTGCTCGTGGCATGGCGCTGAAAAAGAGACAGCAGATCTTCTCGCCCGATACCGCACCCGTCATCTTTCACATGGATCAGCGTTTTCCCGCCGTCTTTCAAATGCACTTCCACCGACGCAGCCCCGGCATCCAGCGCATTCTCCACCAGCTCCTTGACGACCGACGCCGGCCGGTCCACCACCTCGCCAGCGGCAATGCGCGCGATCACGTCTGCAGGTAACACATGAACTTTACTCATGACGATGCGGCCTCAATTTTCTTTTTAAGATCACTTAACATCTGAAAAGCCTGCACAGGCGTCAGCGTATCCACCGTCAGCGCCTCGAGTTCCCGACGGACATATTCAAACGCAGGATCAGGCTTTCCTGCATGGAACAGATCCAGCTGATCGCGCCCGGCATTCAACCGCTCTTTTAAATTCCCGCCCATCTCAAGTTCGCCCAGGATCTTCCGTGCCCGGCGGATCACAGGCGCCGGCATCCCGGCCAGCTTGGCCACATAGATCCCGTAGCTGTCATCCGCGCCGCCCGGCACGATCTTGTGCATAAAAATAACCCGGTCTTCCCATTCTTTCACGAGCACATTGTAATTCTTCACGCCTTTTATTTCTTCGGCCAACAGCGTCAGTTCATGAAAATGCGTCGCGAACAACGTGCGTACTTTCTTCGATGCCAAATGTTCCGCGATCGCCCAGGCGAGCGAAAGCCCGTCGTAGGTGGACGTACCGCGGCCGACTTCATCCAAAATGATCAGGCTCTGCGGCGTCATGTTGTTCACAATATCCGCGGCCTCGGTCATCTCTACCATAAAGGTGCTCTGGCCTTTGGAGATCTCATCATGCGCGCCAATACGGGTGAATATTTTATCCACGACGCCGATACGCGCCTGGCGCGCCGGCACCAGAGCCCCGGCCTGGGCCATGATCACGATCACCGCGTTCTGACGGATATATGTGGATTTACCGGCCATGTTCGGGCCGGTCAGGATCACCAAATGGCTGACATCCCCGTCCAGCCGCGTATCATTCGGGATAAAATCCCGGCCGCAAAGGCCTTCGACGACCGGATGGCGGCCTTCATCGATCCACAGCAGAAGCCCGTCCGTCACGTCGGGCATCACATAGCCGCTTTTGCGCGCCAGAAGGCTGAATGCCATAAGCGCGTCGACCGTCGCGATCTCGCGGCAATACCGATGCAAGGCCGCACTTTCCGCCAGCACGGCCTTTGTCAACGCCGCGATCAGCTCCGCCTCGATCTTGAAGACCTCGGCTTCCGCCGACAAGATCTTCTGCTCGTAATCCTTTAATTCCTGCGTGATAAAGCGTTCATTATTCGCGAGCGTCTGACGGCGGATATAATCCGCCGGAACATTCTTCACGTTGGCCGTTGTCACCTCAATGTAATATCCAAAAACGCGGTTAAACCCGACTTTGAGCGAATTAATGCCGCTGCGGCGGATCTCGCGCGCCTGAAAATTCACAAGCCAGGCACGACCATTCTCCTGAAGCCCGCGAAACTCATCCAACCCGGCGTGATATCCGGGACGAATGACCTTGCCTTCATTCTTGGCCAGCGGCATGTCCGGATCTATGGCTCGCTCCAAAAGCTCGCGCAGCACCGAAAGGTCTGAAATATTCAACAGGCTATGCGTTGATGCTGGGCCGCTCAATGCCGCCCGAAGAACCGGCGCCCGAAGAAGGGCATTGCGCACCACCAGCAGGTCTTTGGGTGACGCACAGCCGCAGCTCAACCGCGACAGCGCCTTCTCAACATCAGGAATATTCTTAAGGATCTCGCCGGAAAGCCGATCCTGCAGGCTGATATCATCTGCCAGCGCCATCACTGCGTGCTGGCGTTCACGGATCTTTTCCACACTTTTTAACGGATGATACACCCAATGTTGCAGGAGCCGGCGGCCCATAGGTGTTTCCGTGCGGTCGAGTGTTTTGACCAGCGCTTCCAGCTCGAGCCCGTAATGCGCCGGCGCGGAAATAAATACCTGATCCCCATCCTCATATCGCGCCACACGGTCGATATGCTGCAGCGCTGTTTTATTCATGTCTTTCAAATATTCGAGGAGCGCGCCTGCCGCGGCTTTAGCCAGCGGCAGATCTTCGATCCCAAAGCCGCGCAAAGACTGCGTGCCTAAATGCTCACACAAGACCTTTTGCGCCCGCTCAGGCTCAAACGACCAATCCCGAAACGGCGAGAGCGTCACATTCTTCAATCGCACCAGAGGGTGCGCGAGAAATTTCCGGATCGCTTCCTCTGCTCCGAGCGGAAACACAAGCTCATGGACCGACGCCCCGGAAAGAATATCAATAACTTGATGGAAGGAGGAGAGCTGATTGGTGAGGATCGCGCCGGATGCGGTATCCGTGAACGCCAGGCCGACTTCTTTACCGCGAAACAACAATGCCACGACTTGCCGGGCCTCAGCCGCATCGTCAATAAAAGTGCCGGACGTGATCACGCGGATCACGTCGCGCCGGACAATGCCTTTAGCTTCCGATGGATCTTCGACCTGTTCGCAGATCGCGACCTTGCGGCCCGCGCGGATCAGTTTGGCGATATAATTATCCGCCGAATGATACGGGATCCCGCACATGGGGATCTTGCCACTGTCATCTTTACCGCGTGAGGTTAAAACAAGGTCTAAAAGGCGCGAGGCATCCTGGGCATCTTCATAAAACATCTCGTAAAAATCGCCGAGGCGAAAGAACAGGATGCAGTCCTTATGCCGGGACTTGACCTCAAGATACTGCCTGAGCATAGGGGTTGCTGCGTCGGCCATAGGGACATGTTATAGCACAAAAAACAGGCATATTAAAGCCCCATGAGCAGCGCAAGATCTTTCATGGGCGTCACGTTGATCACCACTGGCCTGAAACCCGTAAAATGGCCCTGTTCAAATTGTGCGATCATCGCCTGATCAACGCTGAACTCTGCCGCCGACCCCTTTTCGGTCATCGTCATTTTTTTGGCATTCAGGTCAATACCACCCGGCGGAAGCATGGCATTCTCTTTGGCCTGTTCGACATCCGCCCGTTTCTGTGCCTTCCACGCCGAGAATTGTGTCATAAAATCAAATTCCACAGACTCTGCGCTGACAATGACCACGTTCCGCGGGACCACGAACCGGCCCACCAGAAACTTACCCTTCACCCATTGAACAGACACGCCATGATTTCTCAAATACACAAGGAGATCCTGCATCATGTCCTGCTGTAATGTCACATCCTGGCTTCCGGCCAGAAACTCTTTTAATGAATACACATAATGTTGCTTCGTCTGCTGCCCCGCGAACCATTGCGGGCCATTCTTATCCAGCCGATCCAACGCCGCCCTCACCTGCGCCTTTGCCACCGGTTTTCTGTTCAGCCAAACCATTCCAGCGGGAATAGTCGTCGGCTCTGCGGAAAGGATGTCCGGCATCCGCGTATCTTTGCCCCCGATCGTCATGGCATCATCATGAAAATCACCCTCAAATTCCCTCTTAACACGAAAATCCGACCACCTGACCTTCGGAGTATTTTCCCGAGCAAATCCCCGAAAGTCCAAATCCCTCGTAGTATCTTCCGCCTCAAGCCTGGCCTGCTCAGCCAGCCTGGCCTTATTCGCGACGCTCAGCGCGTCGGGCACATTCGATGCCTTCCCGGGCACGACGGCCATAGCATGTTCACGAACAGAATAATGACTGATCCGCCCCTCATGTTGAAGGCGTTGAGCAACTTCTTTTGCCCTCACCAGTTCACTTACCTGGACATATGTTTCAAACCCGTCCCACCCCTCGTTCATCGAGCCGCTACGTTGTATATTCACATCACGCAAAGAATGCGCATCTTCAAAAACTTCCTTTTTAAAGTGCGCCCAAACATTATCCTGACTCCGTGTTTCAATCTTTAAAATCACCGTATCCACAAGAAGGATCGGGGACACTGGAAAATAATGGTTCTTCCCGGAAAGACCATTAGCCTGGCGTAATAATGCCACAGGCACACCTGTCCTTTTGGAAACATGCTCTACTGTTTCCAGCGCATCCACAGTTTCAATAGCCGTCCTGGCTCCAGGATGATGAACAGCCCATGCCTCTCGCCTGTCTCGCGCCACACGATCAATCTCAAACTGCCTGTCAAGTATCGCTATTCCCATTGGAAACACCAGTGCACTCGCCAGGCCGATGATCAACACGGTCTCTACCCAGGGACGATACCCGTTATGATCTATGAATAATGCCTTCAAATTTGTCAACATCGCCTGTTCCGCAAAGACACGGCCGGGACCATCGGCCAAAGATAGCTCCTCCGCGTCCAGCCTGGCCTGAAGCGCTATTAAATTCGACGCCTTTGCAGCTTCACGGACTTCGGGCGAACTTTTTGGAACCTCTGCCATGGCATTATCGATCTTCAACAGCGCGGGCATGCCGCCGGAGAAATATTTATGCGCCAGGGGCTCAACAGCGCCTGTCACCGGCTCTTCTTTAATATAACTGAACGCGCCTTTTTTAAAGGCTTCCAGATATTTGGCGTAAATTGTTTCAGGATCGATCTCATTCGCGGGCCGTTCCACGCCGCTGATCTTATTGCGGTTGGCATACACTTGCGCAAGAAGCGCTTTCTTGAAATTCTTTTTATACCACGTTGCCAGGATCATACTGTGGAACATCTGCCGAAGATTGGCAAAATTCTTTCCGGCATTGACTTCCTTCTCAAGCTCAGGAAGGACGATCTCACGAACGATCTGCTGCGTAAGGTCGGCGGAGGTTGAGGCCTGAGTTGCATCGTCCTGAACCGGCGCGGCGAGTGAAGGATCCCCTGCATGACGCTTTGCCGCTAAATAATCGCTTTCCAGCATCACTTTTAAATGGCTGCCGACCACGAAGACAGAATTATTGTGCACATACACATCCGCCTTGTCCGCCATGACCCACACCTTATTAAACACATCCATCGGAACATCGGTTGTACCGTATTCTTTCCGGGCCCGTTCGTACACCCGCGCCCAAAATGTTTTACCCAGGTCCCTCTCCGGATAGATCAACGAAGACGTGACCTGTTTTAAAATATAATCCTGCGCCAGCATATCCCGCCCAAGCTCGGTCTTGGCCAGCGCTTCAGGCAACATCCGGTCTTTCTCATACGGCGACAGGTTCACCCACTGATCCTGTTCGGGCAGCGTGACAGAAGCGAGGAAATATTTAACAAGCTTTTCCCCTTCTGCTTTAAGCGCCGCGTTCATCCCGTCAACCTTCAGGCCCGAGTTTCCGGTATCCACAATAAAATCAAACAGGAACGGGTTTTCCGGATGGACCGTCATGCCCTTAAAGATCGGCGCCACATACGCCGGGCTGGTCAACACCATGGTGCCGGGTTGAGGCAAGGTAAGCGCCTGAGCATATACCGGCGAAGAAACGGATGCCCCAAAAAACGACACGATTAAAATACTGGCAATAATACGTCTGAACATAAGTGATCTCCTGATGTAATATGAGCATCTTCAATAAAATTGAATAGGAAAATATACCACATCAACCGCACAAAAACAAGGTGGCGGCCATGTCACTATCTGTCAAGGAATGTAAGTCCAGAAATTCCGGGTTTTCTTGACATTGATATAAAAACAATGTTATACTGCAAAACATGTTCCGTCGATGAACAACCTTATTTGAGGAGGCCGTAATGAAACGCCCGCTTGCTTTGACCGCGCTTCTTGTATGGACTGTCAGCTTTCCTGTTTTCGCCGAAACAACGACTCCCCCTCGATATACGATCAATATTAAAGAAGCTACGAACGCTCAGCTTTGCAAATACGGGCGCGAACTGTACAATACCGGCGATTTTAAGCAATCTGCCGAAACGTTCAAGCATGTCTTGAGCACCGATTGCCGCAATCCGCTCGCACAATATTATCTGCAAAAGATCGGGTACAAAGCGCCAGACATCGGCACTGCGGAATATCTGAAAACCCTCCCCTGCGAAAACTATAATTTTGACGAGGAAGATTTTCTGCCCGCCTCTTTTTATTCTGAACACGATGCCGGCATGATCTTTGAGCAATTCTTGCTCTACAACAAACGCTACAAGCATGCCCGGGCCACCTTGACCGAACAGATCAACACATACGCTGCTATGGTCGCCAATCTGGATCGCAACGTTGCAACGCTGAAAATCAGCCTTGCTGAAAACAACGCCTCTTCGGCCACGGCGATCGCCGCTGTTAAAGCCACGCTGGAGAGCACACAAGCTATGGCCAAAAAGATGGATGCGCAGTCCATGACACTGAAATCCGAATTGGTCACCGCCAAAGCCGCTTACCAAAAAGAGGCCGCCGCGTTGGAAGCAAAACTAAAAGAAGCCAGCGCTGTCGATACGCAACTGCACGCCATCCTGACCTCTAAAGATGCCGCGATCACAGGCCTCAAAAGTGAACTGGCCGCTGAAAAAAGCGTAAGCCGCTCGGGCGATATCGCGGCGGCTCACGAAGATCTGGTCAGAAAAACGCGCACTATTGATGAGAAAACTGTTGCCCTCACGACCCTGCAGGAAAAATTCGAGGATGTCCGCCTGCGCTTGCAGGCCATTGAAACAGCGATCTCGCAAAAGAATACAGACATTAAAACCATTGACACTAAAACCAACACGATCCAGAAATAACTATGACAATATTTCTCAGGCTATTTCTTATTTCCCTGTTTTTGACCGGCAGCGTTACCGGCGCTCGCGCACAAGCTGCCGCCTCGGGGCGCCTCACACAGGCCGCTGAAGACAGCGCAGCCATTCAGAAACACCTGGCGCAGAATGCCAAAGACGCTCAAGTTATGGAAGACGCGATCCGCGCGCTTCTAACGGAAAACGACGACCTGTATGTCGTGGCATCCAAACGCTCGCGGGAAGTCGCAGAACTACGCAGTAAATTTGAAGGCACGCCTTACTCGGCGGCATATCTCGAGGCGATCAAGGGGCTTCCCATTGAACGCGTCCCCCAACACCCCTGGCGCGCTGATAATTATATCGCGGGCCTCAAAAACCCGGTTTCTACATCCGCCGCTGTCGAGATACCGGCCACGCGCACACAACATATCGTGGCCGCTATTCCCGAGGCTGTTCTTCAAACGCCGATCCCGGAATCGCAGGCCGCAACACTCGCCGACATGATCGAGGCTGAAAACAAACTGCTAAAAAACAAAATGGATCTCCTTGATAAAAAAGAAGCCGAACTCGACTCCCTCAAAACACAACTGACTGCAACAAATACCGATCTTAAGGCCGTGAACACCCACTACACGGAGGCCATTAACCAGATCACGGCCACGCCTGCGCCTGTGGTCAACGACGATCTGACCGCCAAGCTGCGCGAACTTCAAACATTGCACGAAGCCATCCAGGTGCGCGATGCGGCCACTGTTTCCTTAAAAACCACTCTTGTAGAAAATACCAAGAACCTCAACGACATTAACGCTCAGCTCGCCGAAAAGGACCAGAAGATCAATGAACTTGGCGCTTTGTTGAACATCCTGAAACTGGACAATGACCGCCAGGTTCAAGTCATCAACAGCAAAAATACAGACCTGGCATATGTTGACCACGCGATCAGCGATGTTCGCTCCCAGGTCGGCGGGATCGAAAGCCTGCTCAATGAAAGCAACTCGGATTTAACGGCCCTGTCCAAAGACATAACACGCGTGAAAGCGATCATTGATGAGCATAAAGCTGTCAGCCAGCGCAAAGACATTGCCCTTGATGTCACCAAGTCCGGATACCTGAATGATGTCGAGCGCGTGAAAGACCTGGAATCCGCTTTGCAGGCGAAAGCCGCAAGCCTGGAAGAAGCCAATCGCCTGATCGAAACACTGAATAAAGAACTGCGGGCCATTCACGGAACCGCCGAAGACCGTCAGAAATTCCTGAACGCCCTTGAAGCCAAAACAAAAAGCCTTCAGGCCACCGCCGGTGAAAAGAATTCCGAACTCGAACTGGAACGCGCACGCCTTGCCGAGATCTCCAAACAGGCTGAGCATCTGGAACGTGAAAGCGTCAGCCTGAAATCTGTCCTGGCCGAAAAAGACATTCGCCTCGAAGAAACCCGCCAGCGCCTGACCTGGACAGAAAAAGAAGCGGCTGAAAAAGATAAAACACTGCGCGCCAATGCTGATGACCTGCTCGCGCTCGAAGAGAAGACAGCCGCTCAGGAAAAAACTATCCTGGCGCTCAAAACCGCACTCAACGCCACTGGCGGCTCCGTTCCTGCCGCTATCGCGGCCCCCAGGAAAGAACTTTCGGCTGCTTCCGCAGCGGTGCCTCTCGCGGCCAATGCCAACACCAATGAGATCGCCGCGCTCACCGAAAGCCTGCGTCAATCCAAAGAAGAAAACCATCAATTGTCTTTTATGCTGGACGCTTACAAAAAACAGGCGGCCGAGAAAGCCGCGATCCAGGAACAAGCCCTGCAGAACATAAGATCCAAGGACAAGAACACCTCAACGCTCGTGCAATGCGCCCAGCTCGACGTAGAAGAGCGTAATGTGCGCATTGAGGCGCTGCAAAAAGACCTTGATGTCAAAAACAAATCTTTAGAAGAGGCTTCATCCGCGATCGCTTTACTACAGGAAAAACTCTCCGCGCTGGATATCAAGCAGGAAGCTATTCGTGAAATCATCCACAGCCGCAATACAGACATTGCCAAAATGAATACCGAGATCCTGGCCATGCGCGAAGAACTTAAACTCGCCGGTATCACGAATAAAGAACTGCAGGCCAAAGCCGCCGATGCCCAGAACATGTCCGGCTATGCGGAAAAAACGTTAACCGCACGCGAACGCGAAACCGCGGCGTTAAGAACAGAGATCGAGAACCTGCGCGCCAGCCTCAAGACCGCACGCGAATTCGCAAGCCTTAAGACATCCAAATCAGATGAATTCAACGCCGAGATCAAGCGCCTGAAAGACGCTTTGGATGTGAAGGAAAAAGAGATCGCAGACTTGCAGGCAAGATTAAAGCTCCGTTAAAAATCGGGCTTTCCAGAGGCCTTCTTCCCACTCGCCCTCAGGAGTCGAATCCCAGACAATGCCGCCGCCGATGCCCATTTCCGCTTTATTGTCGTCGATCAAAATAGTGCGGATGGGGACATTAAAGAACATATCCCGGTTGGGGGCGATATACCCGATCGCACCGGTATAGATCCTGCGCTCTTCTGTTTCAAGGCCACGGATCATCTCCATGGCGCGGATCTTCGGCGCCCCGGTCACAGAACCCGACGGAAATATCGCTTTAAAAAGCTCGATCACCGGAATATCCTGCCGCACATCCGCGACCACCGTAGAGGTCATCTGATGGATCGTGCGGTAACTGTCCACTTCAAAAAGTTTGGGAGCCCGGATATTTGTCCCGATGCGCCCAAGGTCATTGCGCAACAGATCTGCGATCATGACATTCTCGGCGCGGTTCTTGGGGCTGTATTTCAGTTTCCGGCGGCCGATCCAATTCAAGAACGGGCATTGACCGGACGGCCACGAACCTTTCATCGGCTTGGTCACCACCTGCGCCCCTGTTTTACGGACAAACATTTCCGGCGACAACGAAAGGATCTGATACGGCTCAGCCTCGAGATACGCCGCGTACGGCACAGGCTGGGCTTTTTTAAGCGCGCGGTACAAACCCCAGGGCGACCCGCTGAACGCGGCGATCATTTTCAAGCAATAGGTGATCTGATATACATCCCCGCTGGCAATGCCAGCACGGATCTTTTCGATCGCCTGGAAATAATTTTCTTTGGAAATATTCGCTTTAATACCGTCGATCTTGAAATCAAGCGGCTCATCCGGCAGTTCTTTAGCAGGCGCTCCGTATACACCAAAATACATGAGCGGAAAATGCCCGCGGGTCAACGGCGCAAGAGTTGGCTCAAATGCAAAACCCGCCTCATAAGACAAAAAACCTGCGACATAATATCCCGCCGCCAGCGCCTCTTCGATCTCCTCAAAAGCCGACGCCACGCGTTCCGGGCGAAAACAAACGATCGACCGTTTAGGGCGCTTGAACAAAAGAGGTTTATGGTCAAATTCGATCAGAACGCGCACGCACTTGCTCCTGCCATCTTATTTTCCGATACAAAACTTTGAAAATATCTGCTCCAGAAGGTCCGCATCAATGTTGCGGCCCGTGATCGCATCCAGCTCATTCACAGCCAGTTTAATATCCTCGACCATGAATTCAAGAGAATATTGCTGTACTACCGACTCTCCCGAACGCTGCAGCGCCGCAAGAGCCCGTCGCAGGGCCTCGACATGCCGCAGATTGGTCAGGACCGCCCCATGCGGATCAATGTCGCGCCCATCAAGGACGATCGCGCGGATACGCGCTTCCAGGCCTGGAATGTTTTCCCCTGTATCCGCCGATACGCGTAAAAAACCCCGCCCGCCATTCCAGCCCTGCAGCGCATCATCCTGGAACGCCGGCGACATATCTGATTTATTCACCACAACACAAATATGCGGATTACGGATCCCGTCAAAGATCATCCGGTCTTCCGACGACAGCGGCACACTCCCATCCAGGACAAAAAGCACGATATCCGCGCTTTTCAAAGACGCGCGCGTACGGCGCACCGCCTCGGCCTCCACCTTATCCCGGGGCTCCAGGATCCCGGCCGTATCCATCAAATTGACCGGAATACCTCCGAGCATGATCTGTTCTTCCAGGACATCGCGCGTGGTCCCCGCCACATCCGTGACGATCGCGCGAGGCGCTTTTAACAACGCATTTAACAACGACGATTTCCCGACATTAGGACGGCCGCAGATCACGATCCGGGCCCCCTCTTTCATGACGCGCCCGACAGCCGCCGTATCCAAAAGGCCCTCGAGCCGCGCGGCTTCGCGGGCCAGGGACATCGCCAGCGGCTCTTCCTGACGATCCTGCGTATCATCTTCGGGAAAATTGATCAACGCTTCGATCTGCGTATACACAGCCATCAGCGCTTCGCGCGCCGCATTCAATTCCTGAGATAAAATGCCGTCCAGCTGCGCCCGTCCGGCGCGCAGGAACGCTTCATTGCGGGCACTGATCACATCCAGAACCGCTTCTGCCTGCGCGAGGTCCATGCGGCCATTTAAAAAAGCCCGCTTCGTGAATTCGCCGGGCAAAGCCAGGCGCGCGCCATTTTCCAGGCAACACGTCAGAACGCTTTTCGACACCGTACTGCCGCCGTGACAATGGACCTCAACCACATCCTCACCGGTATAACTTTTCGGCGCGCGCATGACAACCGCCAGCACATCATCCACCGCCTCGCCGCCCAAACCTGTAATGCGCCCGTAATGCAACACATGCGTCACCCATTCCGACGGGGACTTGCCTCCGTCAGAAACAAAAACACGCTCCAGGATGCGCACACTCTTCTCGCCGCTTAAACGCACGATCGCCACCCCTCCCGTACCGGCCGGTGTCGCGATCGCCGCAATCGTTTCTTCAAAACCTTTATATTGATACATGACAAATCCGATTTTTGAGGGCCGCCAATATTCCCGTCATTCTAACCTCGAAGAGCGCAGGATCCCCCGCGCCTGCGCTGCCACGAAACGTGATCCTGCCACCAAAATAATACCATCTTCTTTGGTGCCTGCGCGCGCTTTATCCATAGCCGTGCCAATATCCGTCGTCACAACAACCTTTTGAGACGGAAAATACTCCTGCGCATCGGCGCCTGTAAAGGCAAACGCGCGGGGATGCTGTGCTTGTGTGACGACGACATATTCTGCGATGCCGGACAAAATAGCGCATACACTTTTAATATCCTTATCCTGGCTCACGCCGATCACCAGCGTTGCTGTACGGCCCGGAAAAACAGCTTGGAAAGTATTCGCCAGCGCCTGCGCAGATTCTGCGGTATGCGCGGCATCCAGAATGATCGTTGGCGCGCCTGCGACCACTTCAAATCGCACCGGCCAGCGCGCCTCCTCAATGCCGCGGCGTACGGCATCTTCGGTCAAAAGAAAACCGAAGATCTCGAGGCTTTCGGCCATGCTGATCGCCATCGCAGCATTCTCCGCTTGATGCGCACCCAAAAGGCCGGTCCTCAAACCCGTATATTCCCGCCGGCCTCTCGCAGAAAAAATCATTCCGCTCAAAGACAGCTCTGTCATTTCAAATGAGAAATCTTTTCCAAGCACGGTCGGCATGATCCCGAACACATCACAGCGCGCCTTGAGGACCGCCATAGCCTCGGCGACCTGCGGCGCCAATACCACCCGCTGCGACGGGCTTTTAATGATCCCGGCTTTTTCCTGCGCGATCGCGGCATGCGTACTGCCGAGGATCGCGGTATGTTCCAGCCCGATCGGGGTGATCCCGCATACGCCGGTCTCAAAAATATTCGTGGCATCCAGCCTTCCGCCCAAGCCAGTCTCCAAAATAACCACATGAACGTCACGTGCCGCAAAATATGAGATCGCCAAACATGTCAAATATTCAAAATACGTGACCGGCACTTTTTGTTCAAAACGCAACCGGTCCACCGGCTCTTTGTAATAGCGCGCGCGGTCCGCCGCGTCTTCTTCGGAAATCATGCCTTCAAACATCTCTCCCGAAGGCGTGCCCGGCTCAAGCACCCGGATACGTTCACGCACCGAATATATATGCGGCGACGTGTACAGCCCGACACGATAACCCGCCGCACGCAGGATCGATGCCAAAAACGCACAGGTGGACCCTTTCCCCTTGGACCCTGCCACATGCAGGAATTTCAGCTTATCGTCGGGCCGCCCGAACGCGGCCAGCAACTGCTCCGCGGGATCAAGTGAAAACGAAGAAGCCCCGGCGTTATTCAGCCGGGGCTCCCAGTTATGGAACGAAAGAAGATATTCTTCAAATGAAAAAGTCATATCAATGCCTGAAATGCCGCACTCCTGTCACCACCATGGCGATCCCGCGCTTATCCGCTTCTTTGATCACTTCAGGGTCAGCGATCGACCCGCCTGTCTGAATGATCGCGGCAATGCCCGCTTTGGCGGCCGCGGTCACATTATCCGCTTTCGGCAAAAACGCATCCGACGCCAGGCACGCGCCCTTGGACAACTTGCCGGCTCGACGGATCGCCAGGTCCGTACTATCCACGCGCGACGTCTGGCCCATGCCGATCCCAATGGTCCGGGACCCTTTGGCCAGGACAATAGCGTTGGATTTCACGAACTTCACAACCTTCCATCCGAACAAAAGCGCCGCGATCTGGGCCTTTGTCGGCTTCTTTTTCGTGACCACCTTTAACTCTTCGGCCGCCAATTCACGGATATCCGCTTCCTGCAGCAAGAGCCCGCCGGCCACCTTCTTGAAATCATATTTATCTTTCACAAAATCCTCAACCGGCAGCGTCATGAGGCGGATATTCTTCTTTTGCATCAGAAGCTCGAGCGCCGCCTGGTCAAACGCCGGTGCGATCACGCACTCTGTAAAACCGCTTTTGACAATCGCCTGCGCTGTTGCCGCATCGACCGCACGATTAAGCCCAATGATCCCGCCGAACGCAGACAGCGTGTCGCACGCCCAGGCATTCTTATACGCCTTGGCCAGTGTCACATCCTCGGCCACGCCGCACGGATTATTGTGCTTGATCACCGCGGCCGCCGGGTTTTTAAACGCATACGCAATATCGCACACCGCATAAAGGTCGAGGATATTATTGAACGACAATTCTTTGCCGTGCAGCTGTTTCATTTTGGCCAAACCGGTCAGCGCGTCCGCATCACGATAAAACGCGCCCGGCTGATGCGGGTTCTCGCCATAACGCAGGTCCTGCGCCTTCACAAAATTCAGCGCCACATGCTGCGGCATGGCGGTAAACGCATCCGACGAGAAACGCCGGTTCAAAAACTGCGAAATAGCACGGTCATAACTGGCCGTACGGTCGAACACTTCCAGCGCCAGATTAAACAGCAGCGCGTCGGGCAAGATCCCGCTGTTCGCCTCAAGTTCCTTAAGGACATCCTTGTAGCGCGCCGGATTGCAGACCACGGCCACACTGCGGTAATTCTTGGCCGCTGAACGAAGCATGGATGGCCCGCCAATGTCGATATTTTCAATCGCCTCTTCCAGCGATACATTCTTTTTTCCGGTCACTTTCTCGAAAGGATATAAATTCACGACCACCATATCGATCAAGCCAATGCCGTGCGCTTCCACTGTCTTCATATGCTCCGCATTATCGCGCAGGGCCAATAATCCGCCGTGGATCTTGGGATGCAGCGTTTTCACACGCCCATCGAGCATCTCCGGGAACCCCGTATGCTCGGACACGTCCTTGACCGCATACCCGGCATCACGCAATGCCTTGGCCGTGCCGCCGGTGGATAATATCTCGACACCAAATTTAGACAACCCCTTCACAAGGTCCAGCAGCCCGGACTTGTCGGAAACAGAAATAAGTGCACGTTTGACTTTAAACATAAAAACACCCTTTCAACCTGTGCTCACATTAAAAACGACATCGCACGCGTTCACCATTTTTGGGCCGTGTTCCGGCTTCGCAGCATTTCAACGACTGTGCGCCACAACCACTGGCACTCTCCCGATGACCGCACCGTCCCAAGAACATCCAGTATTTTCTCGGGTCGCCCGTAAAATTCTTTCCAGGCCTTCTTGCAATACATTCCAGCCATCTCGGGCGTCAGCGCACCATATCGAAAGATCCCTTTAAGCGCAAAAAGCCCCTCTTCCAGCCCATCTACCGTATCCTGGAAAAATTCCCCGCCGGTCCGGACATCTTCATAGATCTCGGTTCCGGGTAACGGCGCGCAAATTGAAAAACTCACATAATGCGGGTTCAGCTCTTTCGCAAAATCTATCGTGCGCTGCATGCTCTCCGGAGTATCGCCCGGGAATCCCATGATAAAATAACCATGCGTGATAAATCCCAGCGCGCGAGCCTCCTTGACCAGCGCCCGGGCGCGATCAAGGTCAAGTCCCTTACGGATCCGCTTGAGCATATCTTTATCCCCGCTCTCGATCCCAAATCCGAACTTGAACACTCCAGCCTGCCGCATCAGCCGCAACAATTCAGGGGTCAGGCTGTTCACGCGCACCCCGACCTGAAGATTGATCTTTAAATCCCACCGGCGTTCAATGATCCTGCGGAATATCTCTTTGGCCCGCTCCCCATCAAAAGAAAAATTATCATCCATGATATCAAGCTGGCGGATCCCGTAATTCTCCTTTAAAAAAGCGATCTCCTCGAGGACCCTGTCCACCGAGAATGTCCGCCATTTCGCCCCAAATGTCCGATAACAAAACGTACACGCCGCCGGACAGCCCCGGCTTGTAAAAATATGCCCCACCGGAACCGCGCGGCTCCGGGAACGATAGCGCGATAAATGCGGCAACAAATGATACGCCGGACGCGGCAGTTCATCCAGATCCGCGATCATCGGACGAGGGCCGTTATCTATGATGGCATCCCCCCGACGAAAAATAACTCCCGCAACCCCTTCGTATCTATCCGGACGGCCCATCCGTGCCGCTATCTCAACGATCGTCCGCTCCCCTTCCCCCACAATAACCGCATCCAGCCAGGAAAACCGCTCCATCAAGCGTTGCCCGGTCACCGATGCCTGCGGCCCGCCAAAAATCACCTGAGCCTGGGGAAAGCGCGCTTTGAGCGCGTGCACATATTCCACGGCCATGTTCACCGTCAAGATATTAAGGCTGATGCCGATATAATCCGGAACAATGGTCACGCGCGGCACAACATCCGCCGGG
>JADFWS010000035.1 GCA_015234065.1 Candidatus Omnitrophota bacterium | reverse complement strand
AGGCGCCTGAAGGCTGGGTTTTGCATTTTCGGGCCTTGTCGGACGATGCAAGCCCGACGGCAACACACCCTGGCTCACAACAATAGGCACTGCCGCACGCACAACGCTGGTATATCCCGCAGGCCGCGTCGGCGCAACATGCGGCGCCGGGATAGCCACTGGCGCCGTCGGCGCAACGTCCGCAATAGCTGGCGCAGGCTCTGTCATATCCCCAAGATACGTCGGATGCAATATCTCTACCTGCTGTCCACTAGGCCCGACATTGAGATCAACCGCGGCCGCCTGTCCATTCACAGCAACATGGACGGAACCGCCCGTGGAGGGCGCTGGCGGAGTGGCAACAACGTGATAATTATACGTCGTGGCCTGCGCCGACTTGCCGTGATGCATCTTAAGCCCGTCTTCAACACGGACATATGTCTTGCCATCCGTATTCTTCAGGTTTTCTTTGCCGGGAGAATCCGCGCTATAATATCCCTGACCAAAAAGTCCGCCGCTGGTATGGTAATGATACGTCTGTGTTGGCGTGTTATCCGCTCCGCCTTTTGCCTGCACAATGCCAGGCAACGCCATGAGCGCAAGCGACGCCAGCATCAAATACTTTTTCCACCTGCGCGGCGCATTAAGCATGGCCGCTTCTTTTGTAACGCTGGCGATCCGATCTTTGGAACCGGCAAGCTCGTGCGCCGTTTGAGCCGCTTCTGCCTCGGACCTGCTCAGCTTTTCCTGTAATTTCTTGGCGCGCGGCGGGGTAACAACCATACCCTGATTGACCGGCGGTCCGATCAGGCCGCCATCCACCTGCTGAAGATTGACCTGGACCACGTTCTGGCCCGGCAAAAACGCTTGCGCCGCATCCATCACGGATACGGCGGTATTCAGCATCGCGTCATCCACCGCGGTCAGACCACCCGCAAAATACTTTCTCGGGAGAATCTCCTGGGTCATCTCATCGCGCTCTTCGCGAATATAATTGAAGACGCCTTTTTTATACGCCTCCAGATATTTCTGATAGATCCGCTCTTTCATCTCAGGATCATTCAGCGCGATCCCGGCTACCTTGTCCTGATCCGCGTACACCTGGCCCAGCAGGCTTTTCTTCAGCGTCTTTTTAAACCAGGTCGCCAGGATCATGGAATTATACGCCTGCCGCACCTGGGCAAAATAAGCGCCTTCGTTCACTTCCTGCTCGATCACCGGCAAAATAACATCACGGACAATACCAGCCACCATCGGACGGCTCGCCGCGCCCACGCCCTCATCCGTTCCCGCGGCCGGCCCGAACTGCTCTTTATTCGCATCGATCGCCATAAAGTCTTGCTCCAGCATGACTTTGAGATGGCTTTTAACCAGGAACGCCGTATCATTCTTCTGATAAATATCCGCCTTATCCGCTGAAATCCAAACCTTATTGAACGTATCGACCGGGATATCGCTGCTGCCGAACTTCTCATACGCTTTTTGATAAATCTGATCCCAAAAACGCTTTCCCAACTCTTCCCCGGGATTCATCATGGCGGCTGTAAACTGTTTCAAGGCATAATCCTGGGCCAAAAGGTCGCGGCCCATTTCCGTCATGGCAAAATTATCCGGAATGATACGGTCCGCTTCTTTCGGGGAAAGGTTCACCCACATGTCTTTTCTGGGCGTGATGAGGGCCGCCATAAAATACTTGATGAGCTTCTTGTATTCGTCGTTCCTGCCGCTGTTATCGGCTTTTTTCCCGTCGCTCATCACAAAATACAAGTTAAAGGGATCTTTCAGGTCAACACGAATACCGGTCATCAGGGTGGGCGTAAAGGGCGCTGTGATACGAGGCATTGCGGCGGAAGCCGGAACCATCTGGGCATACCCGGACTGAAGCGGGATCATGCTCACAAAAGCAACAAGTACTGCGATCGCAGTCGCTTTAAATAAACGCCAATGGAGAAGTTTTGATATCATTACTATCCTTTATTTGGCTACTTCACGAATCCATAATAAGGATAATATATAAAGTCTCTAAAAACAAGGGCAGAAGAGCTAAAATGCAAAAAAAAGTTGTATTTGTCTAAAAACAGCATGAAACAGCATCTTTTGTTTAATAGCTCCTCTGTACAAAGTCAGCGTCTTGCGATCGTGCATGTTTAACACCATGAGGGAATTGCAACTTTTGAATACGGCTGCGAAATCTATCCGTTCAATCCGGCCTCTTCTTTGACAGCCTCTGCCAGCCGGTCTTCATGCGCCATTTTCCCTTCGAAACGGGACATGATGCTGTAAAAACACGGAACTACATACAGCGTCAGCAAGGTCGAAAAAATAACGCCGCCGATAACAGCAATGGCCATAGGGTTGCGGCTTTCCGCGCCGGGGCCGAACGCCATGGCCGCCGGGACCGCGCCCGCGATGGTCGCGACCGACGTCATGAGGATCGGGCGCAAACGAATGGGGCACGCCATTAAAAGCGCCTTATGGACAGAGGCCTCCCCGGCCGCACGCACCTGGTTCGTGAAATCCACGAGCAGGATCGAATTCTTTTTCACGATCCCCATGAGCAGGATGAGGCCAATGACACTGTACACATTGATCGATTTGTGCGCGATCAAAAGCGCCATCAGCGCCCCGGAAATACTGAACGGCAGGGCCATCAGCACGGACAGCGGATCAATGAAGCTATTGAACTGCGACGCCAAGACCATGTACGCCACCACGATCCCGAGCAAAAGGACCCAGACCAGGCTTTGCAGGGATTCAGTGAACGTCTGCGAACTTCCGGTCAGGGTCACATGATACCCGAACGGCAGAATACGCCGGGCAATGTCCTGCGCGGCCAGCATGGCTTTCTGCTGAGACTCCCCGGCTTTGACATTGGCATATACCGTGATCGAGCGCTCACGATTACTGCGGAAGATCGACACCATGCTTTTCTTTTTTTCCATCGTGACCAGGCAGGAAAGCGGCACGAGCTCGCCGCGGTTATTGCGGACAAAAAGATCATTGACCCTGGCATCGGGAGCTTCGGCGCTGTCTTCCAGTTTCAACCGGATATCATTGCGGTGCCCGCCTTTCTCATAAGTGCCGACCACAACCCCGCCGATCATGGACTCGACCACCTGGGCAATACTTGCGATGCTCACGCCGTATTCCGTGGCCTTTTTACGATCCGGCACCACATGAAGTTCCGGCTGGCCCAGCGCATAATTCGTATCCAGGTCCGTGACCAAGCCGGTCTTGTCCAGCTCATCCATGATCTGCTTGGAATAATCCGCCAGCTTGTCCCAGTCCGGGCCCTGGACCGTAAACTCGACCGGAAACCCTCTCGACGCTGAAAAAGCCTTGGTGGAAAGGTCCTGGATCACAACGCGGACATCCGGGATCTTGTTGAGTTTCTTCCGGCAAACATCCATGAATTCCTGCTGACTCAATTCATGCCCGACTTTAGGATCGATCCCGCGCCTCCCTTTATCCTTCATCGTAATGAGCACAGACCCGCTGTTCGAATCGCCCGGCGAGCCGCCACCGACCTGCAGGACATAACGATCGACTTCGGAGCGCCCTGCAAAGAATGCCTCAACAGCCTTGAACTTCGTATCCGAATACACCAAAGACGAGCCGATCGGAGTTTTCAGCCGGACATTAAACCGGCTCTGGTCTTCCGAAGGGATGAATTCCTTGTTCAAGAACGTGAGCGCTGAAAAACTCATCGCGAAAACAAGCAGCGCCACGACGATCACGCTCCAGCGATGCTTCAGGGCCGTGGCCAAAGACCCGGCATACAGGTCCCGCGCCGTATCCATCAACCATTCAACCCCGCGTCCGAACCAGGTCGTTCTTTTCTGGATCCCGACGAACTGCGAACAGCGCATGGGTGTCAATGTCAGCGCCTCGAGCAACGACAAGAGGACCGCGACCGTGATCGTCACGCCGAACTGGAAAAAGAATTTTCCGATCACGCCGCTCATGAATGCCACCGGCAGAAAGATCGCCACCACGGAAATTGTGGCTGCCATCGCCGCAAACGTGATCTCCCTCGACCCGGCCAGGGCCGACAGGATCCGGCTTTTGCCTTTTTCCTGGTGACGGATAATATTCTCGAGCACCATGATGGCATCATCCACCACGATCCCGATGGACAGGCTAAGGCCAAGGAGAGTAAACGTGTTCAGCGTAAACCCCGCGAAATAAAGGACAATGAACGTCCCGACCACCGACGTCGGGATCGCCAAAAGAACGTTCACCGTCGAAGACCAGGAACCCAAAAACATCCAGCACACCAGCGCTGTCAACAACGCCGAAAGCAGAAGCGTAAAATTCAGCTCCCGGACCGCCTGCTCAATGTAACGCGTGCTGTCAAAATTCACGCTGAGCTTCATCCCGTCCGGCAGGCCCTTCTGCACTTCCTCAACTTTAGCCCGGACGCCTTTTGCCACTGAAACCGCATTCGATCCCCGCTGTTTCAGGATGCCGAGTGAAACAGACGCAGTCCCCATCGCCCGGCTGATCCGCAGCGCATCCGCCATCCCGTCCTCGATCTGCGCCACCTGGTTCAGATGGATCGGACGATTGTTCGGCTGGCCGCCGCGCTGATTAATATCAAGGTTCCCGAATTCCTCGATCGTTTTCGCTTCGCCCATGGTCCGGACATTCAATTGCTGCGTCCCTTCCTGCAGCTGGCCGGCCGGCGACTCCTGATGCTCGTTCTGCACCGTGCTGATAATGTCATCGACGGAAAGGGCGTAGGCGTTCAGCGCCTGTTTCTTTACCCAAATGCGCAGATTAGGGTCGCGGTATCCGCCGAGAGAAATGTCCCCGACTCCCGCGACCGTGGAAAACCGGTCCTTGATGCGGTCATTCGTATACGCCATGAGGTCCTTCAGCGGATACTTATCGCTCTCCAGAGTCAGCATCATGATCGGCTGGTCTTCGGGATTGGATTTACGAATGGTCGGAGATGTGATCTGCTTCGGAAGTTTTTGCAGGACAGACGCGATCTTCGCCTGGACATCCTGCACCGCAAGGTCGATATCCCGGTTAAGCTCAAATTCGATCGTGACGGTCCCTTCGCTGTCTTCCGACTGGGACGTAACACTGCGGATGCTCTGGATACTCATCACCGCATCTTCGACAATATCCACGACAGACGTTTCAATAACTTCCGGAGCCGCACCTTCAAGGCGGATATTCACGGATACAACGGGATAATCCACGTCCGGAAGCTGGCTGATACCCATGCGCATGAATGCAATGCCGCCGAACACAATAAGCCCGGCCATGAGCATCCATGCCAACACCGGGCGCCTGATCGATATCTCGGATAAGTTCATTGTTTTTTTACTCGTTTGTTAATAGAATCAAGGTGTTCAAGAAATGTATAAAATATTTTATAACCAAACAATCCCAAACAATACTTAAATCATGTAAATATAAAGCCGGAAAGTCAGCCTTGAAAAATATGAACAGCCGACAAATCAATGACAGCACATGGACGAACGTCAAAAAACTGTTCGCTTTTCTCAAGCTGAGAAAAATGAGCCTCTGGCTCCTGGCATGGTCTGTCTTTTTTTCTTTCTGCTTTACTTTGCTCGCCCTCTACACCATTTATCTTCTGTTTCCCATCATTAAAGGCATCATCAAGAATGATTTCTCCCATGTACAAAACCTTGCGGGCTTAAGCTTTTTCATCAGGCATTTCCCGAAAATATTTGCGTCGTCCACGAGCTTTTTTATTCTTCTGGTCGTGTGGATATATCTGGTGTCGGTCTTGAAGAACATTTTTTATTACCTGTCTTTCTTCACCACGTGGGTCCAGGCAAAATTCGCCACCGAAAGCCTGCGGCAATTGCTGATCGAAAAATGCTTCAGTTTTGAAAAAAAGTTTTACGACACGAACACGGTCTCCTATTTACAATCCGTGCTCACAAGATCAACGTCCGTGTTCAAATCCCAATTCGTGGCCCTGCAGGAATTCCTGACTCATTTCCTGCTGTTGACAGTGTATCTCATCATCATGTTCCTGATCTCCTGGAAACTGGCCTGCCTGGCTGCCGTGTTTTTCCCGCTCGTGGCTTTCTTCACCGAAAAGATCACCCGCAATATCCGCAGCGCTTCTTTGGAACATGACCGCACCAAAATGAACTTTAACGAAAAGATCTTTAACATCCTGTACTGCATGCCCGTCATCAAAAGTTTTGTAAAAGAACACGACGAGATCCGGAATTTTGCCATAGCGAGCGCCGAAGAACAGGACGCTTCCTATAACGTCAAAAAACTTGAAAGCCTGATCGCCCCCATCGAGAATATGAGCGCCATGACCGGGATCATGATCGTAGCTCTGGGGCTCTCCGCCATTATACGCACCGATCAATCTTTGGGCCCTGCGCAGGCGCTTGTCTTTTTTTATCTGGCCATGCAGGCTGCCCCACGCTTTAACGCCTTTAACCAATTGAACCAAAGCCTGGCGAAGACCGCCTCTGCGTTGCACGATATCGAATACATCCTGAACCAGGATCCCTCCTCAACGGTCACAGGCGGTACAAAAGAATTCACCGGCCTGAAAGAACACATCCGGTTCAACGGCCTGTCCTTCCAGTACGAAAACAGCGCACCGCTCGCTTTGGATAACATCTGTTTTTCTATTGCCAAAGGATCGGTCGTCGCCATTGTCGGGCCTTCGGGATCCGGCAAAAGCACGCTGATCAATCTGCTGCTGCGATTCTACGACTGCCCGCCAAACACCATCTTCGTGGACAACACCGATATCCGGGACTACGCCATCCCGACGCTGCGCAGGCACATGGCCTTTGCCGGCCAGGATGTCCGGCTCTTTAACGACACGGTCCGAAATAATATCCTCTACGGGAGTTCGGCCCCCATCGCTGATAGTGTTCTAAGCGACCTCGAAACCGGGATCGGGATCACAGCCCTTGTAAACAAAATGCCCGACAAACACACAACCATGATCGGGGACAAAGGTTCCCGCCTCTCGAGAGGGGAACGGCAGAAAGTAGCGGTCGCCCGGGCCCTCATCAACAACCCGGGGATCCTGATCATGGACGAAGCTACTAATTCTCTGGATGCCACGTCGGAAACCGGGATCAATGCCCTCATCATGAATAAAGCCGCCCAAGTCACCCTGATCATGGTCGCCCACAAGTTTTCAACCATCAAAAAAGCGGACCTGGTCATTTATTTGGAGAACGGAAGGGTCATCGAATCCGGAACGCTGCAGGAACTTATCGATAAAAAAGGCTCATTTTACACGCAGTGGGAAACCCAAAAGATCTAGGCCGGCACATCAAAACGAAAGCCCCTTATGGCTTATTCCACCATAAGGGGCTTTTCAAGATCACCGCAAACAACGTCTTATTTCTTAACCGGCTCCGCCGTCGTATCTGCCTTGGGTTCAACCCCGGCATCAGCCTTCGGCTCACCCTTAAGCACGCGCACCCCTGCTGATTCATCCGTACCGGCATTCAACTTGACCCTGACCCGGTCGCCGACCTTAAGCTGCGACGCCGCCTTGGCGCTGATCTTAATGGTCCTCGCCGCGCCGGTTTTTTCTTCCTTCACAACCATGGTCTTGGCCGCGACGTCCAAAGATTCAACAGTCGCCACGATCCGGTCATACTTTTCCGCCGCTTCCTTCTTGCTGCTTGCCTTTGCCGCAAAACTCGGCACCGCCATGCCTGTGACAAAAAACATTGCGACCACCACTGCCAGGATCTTTTTCATAACACGCCTCTTTCTTTAATTTTTATTAAACACTGCCTGAGCCCAAATTATTTCTTTAATATACACATTTTTTATAAAACCGCATCATTATTCCGCAGGATTCTCGTCTTCAAATATTCAGCAATTGAGCGATCCTCTGCTGCAACGCCTTTATCCCGATATTCTCTTTTGAACTGACCCAGAAAAGATCCCCGGTATAACGGGCAAGGCCGCTGGCAATTTCTTTTTTCCTCGCCTCAAGTACTGAAGATTTAACCTTATCGATCTTATTCACAATAACACTGAACGGAAACCCGTCGTGCATCAGCCACTCGATCATGGACCGATCAAGCACGGTCGGGCCAACGACCGCATCAACCACAACAAAGACCATGCCAATATTCTTTTGCGTGTTCAGATAACCTTCGATCATCGGCGCTAACGCGGCGGTTGCCACAGATTTTGATCCGACGGCATAGCCATAACCGGGAAGGTCGACGATCCAGCGGCCGAAAGACACCTCATACACATTAATGGTCCTGGTCTTTCCCGGGACCTGCGACACATGCGCCATTTTCTTTTTTTGGCATATGGCATTGATCAGCGTGCTCTTGCCCGCGTTCGAGCGCCCGACAAAAGCCACTTCCGCGTCGCTGCGCCCGAGCTTCTGCGCATCGCCTTCGGTCTTTAGATATTTTGTTCCCAGTAATGCTTTCGTGGATTGATCCATAAGCTTTTAACAAAGACTCCTATCTGTTCAATAAAACCATCCGCATCGACATGCTCGCATTCTGCATCCCTTCATACGGAAAGCTTAATGCATCTTTTGCGTCACTGGCACCGAGCACATACAACAGCGGCAGATAATGTTCCGCCGTTGGCATGGCAAGCTTTGCCAGCTCTGCCCCCGACTTTTCAATATGGATCAGGCCGGCCATATCCCGCTTTACGAGCAGAGCCTTGATCTTGTCGTCAAATTCCACGGCCCAATCAAAAGGCTCGGCGTCAACATCCGGATGATAACGGCCGAGATTGTGGACAATGTTCCCACTGCCCAGGATCATGATGCCCTTTTCCCTCAATGATGACAGCATTTTCCCGACCGCAAAATGTTCCTGAAAAGAAATTTTCCGATCAAGGCTGACCTGGAAGACGGGAATATCCGCTTTTGGAAAAAGATGGTACAAAACAGCCCAGGCCCCGTGATCCAGCCCCCGATCTTCCGTTGAAGATGCCGAAATGCCCTTCAGCGCCTCTATCGCAAGGCGGGCTTCCGCCGGCGCTCCTGGCGCAGGATAGGTTGTGGCGTATAATGCGTCGGGAAAACCATAAAAATCATACATCGTTTCTGGCTGCTTGTGTGTCAGAACCCTTGTGCCCCCGGTTTCCCAATGAGCAGACACAACAAGAATAGCCTTGGGCCGAGACAGCTCCTGCCCGAGCTTTCGGAGGCGGCGCGTAAAGCCGTTGTCCTCGATGACGTTCATGGGCGAGCCGTGCCCGATAAAAAGCGCCGGCATATGCATCTGAACCATAAGATCGTTAGCCTTTAAGATTAACCTGTGCACCAGCACAAAACGGCAACATACGTACACGACTAGTGTACACGCCATTCACGTTTATGTTCAATAAAAAACCCCGCGTGTGGCGGGGTTCTTATTTAGATGCACGCCTCGAAATAGCCTCAGGCCGCCTGCGCTTCGTTCGTCCGTCCCACTAAATAATACAGAATAATGCCTAAAACCGGAACCGCCAGCAGGATCACAGCCCAAAGGATCTTTTTGATCATGGACAAATGACCCTTCAGAATATCCACCAGCGCGATGATCGTCACAAGAACATAAAGTATAAAAACCAGCGAAAATTCCATACGTCCTCCTGTTTTTAATGCCTTCAAATTTTTCTTATGCCAGGATCTGCCAGAAATTCTTTGGCATACGTTTGGCCATTTTCAGCGCGCCGTTGGCTCCCGCGAAAACCGGCTCTTCCACGCGCCGCACCTTGCCGCCCCCGAGCTCTTTCATGCCTTCTTCGATCAATTTCGGCAGGCCGATCATCTGACTGCCGCCGCCGGCGACAATAACATTATTGCGAAGGTCTTCCTGGAATTCCGGGTCATACGATGCGATCAGCTCCGCGATCGAATCAATGATCGGCGGAACGATGGTGCGGCAGGCTGCGCGCAACTCTGCGGTTACATCGATCTCCTGCGGGCGCCCCTTGACCGGAAATTTTACCAGGATCTTGTCCGCGCTGTCTGCCACAAAGCCATTTTGCTCTTTGATCGCCTTGATCATGTTGATCGTAAATTGGACATCCGGGTGTTTGGCGCGGATCGCTTTCGCGAACTGCTCATCCACATGATCGCCGGCTTTATCAAACGTGATCTGGTCATCATCCGTCGGAAGCGTCCCATGCAGGCGGCACAGGTCGGTCGTACCCGCACCGATATCAATGATCAGGGCGCGGTCCAAAATCCCCAAACCATACGCCACGGAAAACGGCTCTGAACAGATCATCACCGCGTTCAGGATCCCGCGGGCCGCATCCACTAAAATACGCTTGCTGGAAATACTGGCACGCGCCGGTGCGCCGATAACGCCATAAACAGCCTGGCCCGGCTTGGCCTTGACCAGCTGCAGCAAATGCTTCACTAGCAACTGAGCCGCCTTCAAATTGATATTCTCGCCGCCTTTGGTTTCCTGAATAACACCTTTAGCCAATGGCCGAACAAGCTCAACGGACAAACGATGCTTAAGGGCCGCCTCGCCGAATAACGGCGCACTGCCCAGCAATTCTTCCGAAATATTATCTTTCGGAAAACCGACAAACGATGGCACGACTTCGCGCACCCCGTTACTCGCGGCAATGACCGAACAGGACGTGCCAAGGTCGATGCCGACAAAAAGGGCTTCATGCTGTGAGGCGAACGTTTCATCCGGCTTGGAAGACATGCTAACGCCTGGCTTTTCGCTCGGCGGGGTTTTCGTCTTGGCCATTGTGGCTCCTTTTTAATGACGTACTTTCGGGCTTGCTGTTTTTCACAAGCTCGGGTTTTTGCAAAAGAATATTCTGATTCAAGATCGTCGCCAGGATGGACTTTTCATCCGCATTCAGCTGATCATCCGCCTGGATCGACCCGATCGTCTGCGCCACGGTCTTCTGATTCAGCTGGCCGCTTAACTGCAATTCAGCGATCGTTTCCTGCAACGCGTGCAGCCGCTCGGAAAAGACCTGAAGACGGCGCTCGTATGCCTGCAGGGATAAATTTTCTTTTTCCGGAAGATACCGCGGCACTTCCTCGGCAACGATACGGCGGATATCCTCTTTCGAAAAAAGCGCATACGCGATACGCGAACGCGATGTTTTTACCGTATCCCAGAAATTCATCACCTGCCGCGTCGCGCGGCCGGCGAGCTTCCCGGCGGTCTTGATCATATCAGGCTGAAGTTGTTGAGGCATGACTATCCGACGCAAGTTCAGAAGCCGCAATAACACGGATCTGCTGATCTATATCAGGCTTAACAGAGGCTTTCTTAACGATTTTCTTTTTACGGGACTTTGGCTTAACCGCCACGACAGGCGCTGCGAGCTTTACCGCCGCAGTGGATATTTTCTTTGCAGAAATAGATTTTATCTTTTGCGTGATGGCATTTTTTAACCCGGCGAATTTCGTGGTGACGGCGTTCCCGGCTTTCTTAAAGATCTCGGGCCGCACCGCTTTTCCGGCTTTGGAAACCTTACGACACACAACGCCCGTACCGTACGAAACATTCTTGACGACTTTCTTGGTAATGCCGGCCTTATTCTTGACAACCACCTTAACTTTTGGAGCCACTTTCTTTTTTGCTTGTGCCATGCGCCCTCCGAAAAATTTGATCGTGCCGTCCGACGGCTATTGAAAGAAATTGTCTGGAATAATTTTAAATTATACCCCCCCCCCCGCGAAGTCCAGCCAATTTCATTTTTATGACATGCGTTCCCGCATCATTTCAGGCGTGTCTTTTTAAGGATGAGCAATACGGAGTGGCCTGCAAAAAAGGGAAGGATCATTAACATAATGCGTCGGACCCCGCGGATCAGGATATTCTTTCCTCGATAGGCAAGAAGCCTCGTTACCATGGCATGGACCGCAGGAAGTTCTTCACGGGTGCCGTTATCCATATCCATGGGGATAGATTCAACCAGGCGAAAGCCGAATTCCCGCAGATCATGGACAACAGCTTTTGTGTCCAGGGCGAATTGATAGAAATCCTTTGGCATCTTGGGACTCGGCCATAACGGATATGATCTTATCCAGGATTTGAACTTTCGGATCGGGGACATGTACGGAAAGGCCAGGAACAAATAACCATCGTCCTTGACCACGCGCATCATTTCCAGAAAAATTTCGCGAGCCCCTTCTTCAAAATGTTCGATCACGCCTAATGACAGATAACCTGCAAAATGGCCGTCGGGAAACGGCAGTTCGCGGACATCTCCAACGCGGACATCAAACTGGGGATATTCCCGGGCACGAGACCGGACTGTTTCTTTTGCCCAATCGATCCCAATAACCGAATATTTGTTGTTCGCCAGGGCCGCAACATGCTCCGCGCATCCGCACCCGCCTTCGATAATCGGGCCATCTTCCGGAGATAAATATTGTGTTACGATCGCCGTGATCCAGGTTGACCGGATCTTTGAAATATCGTTCTTGGCGTTGTCAGACTCTGCCCAGAAAGAATCCCAAAAAACAGCGGTTGCGTTACTTTGTGTAAAAACAACACACTTTTTGATCGGGCTGTAATATTTCATACAAGGAACTTTTTCGCCCCGGTTATGGTGGGTCGCCGGAAAGCCGATGTTCAAACCTGTTTACTCAATAACCTATAGTGTCTGCGTACAGGAACTGATCGTCACGGCTACCGTGGCGCGTGCCCACGCAAAGCGCAACTTCATCACATCAAAATCAGGGCCGCTCGTCACGAATGCCGCCGTGCCTTTGATCAAAAATCCCGTGCCCGGGCCATTGAACCCCGCCACTTTACTGCTACCCAGCGTCAGAAGGACATTCTTGTTGCTGGCGATATTAACTTCGGTCTTGTTGAAATAACCGGCGGGGATCAGCATGCGCCCGTCTTTCGTCATCGTGATATACGCGTTCCACGTATTTACCATATGCGGGCCATCCGGGCCCAGTGTCCCGATCGCCACGACGCCATCTTTTTTCAACACCTCAAGTAACTTTTCCGGAATTTCCATAACCACCTCAATAACTGTTATTTTCAATTAACATTAAAATCCCTTACTTTTTGCCGGGGGTAGAATGTCGGGCACATCCGCCGGAAGGTTCAGGTTACGGCGAGGAAACACAGCGAAAACCAACATCATCCATGCCCTGTCCTGATGCGATGAACCGAAACGACCTTGTAAGGATCGCGCATGTGCCGGCAGGGCTTTTCCATCCGCCTCCGAGAACTTGCGGATACTGGCCAGTGGGAGGATTTGCCGGATTATTATCGTAATTCGTAAAAGCATACCGGTCCAGGCACCATTCCTCGACATTTCCGCTCATATCATAAACACCAAAAACATTGGCCTTCTTGGTGCCAACCGGATGGGGTTGCGTCCCGGCATTCGCCGCGTACCAGGCATAGTCCTGCAAATCGCGCTCCGACGCACCGAAGCTATAACGCGTCGATGCTCCCGCCAGGCCGGCCTTCTCCCACTCCGCCCTGGTAGGAAGGCGTTTTCCATAATGCTGAGCATACGCATTGGCATCATCCCACGAAACATTCACCATGGGCATATCGTCCTGCCATCCCCAACCGGGCGCCACCGGCATTTTTCGGCCGGTATCTTCACAAAATTTCCTGTACTGGGCCACCGTGACTTCATACATGTCAATATAGTACGCACTGACAAAAACCCTGCGCTCCAGATCCCGAAATTCTCCGGCCGGAATCAATACTCTCGACGCTTCAGCCACTTTCTGGTCAGCCGCCGCCTTCTCAAGAACATATTCAAACCCGTCTATCTGCTTGCGCACTTCCCTGGCATCCAACGCATTCGGTTCTGCCAGCAAATAAAGCTTGTAATTGCGCACGGCATCCTGCCATTGCCCGACCTTTTCAAATACAGCGGCCAGGTTATAATAATACGTTGATACCCACGGTGCGATCATCAGCGCTTTTTCATATTCCCCGGCCGCATCTCGAAGGTCCGCGTTAGACTTGGCATTCTTGATAATATATTCGGCACGATTACCGAATTTCTCTGCCTCTTCGGAGATCGGCAGCTTGGGCGTCATCCCCTGGGCCAGGGCAATGATCTTTTCTCTCAAGGCCCTGTCCTCAGGGGCTTTCTGAAGATCAAGCACACTTTTCTGAAGCTCTTCCTGAAGGCCCGCTGACTGGGCACAAACAATCGACGCCGAAAAAATAAAAGAAAACAACACGGCCATCATCAACCGGGCCGCGGTGATCCGGCCTGCTTTCAACACGTTAACGTCGAGCATATTATTTCTCCCTATCATTAATACCTCTATTGTGCCGGCATGTCGACACGGGAAACAAGAAAATATTGTCCGTTCTTGAAGAAATCCGCAGGACTGAAATCAACGCCTAAAGAAGCCTTGAGCTTGTCGCCCGTTCCTGGGACTTGCACTGTTCGCGCCATATTGAGCAATGCCCAATCCGCCTCCGAACAAACCACATTGTCCTTACCCCAGACGCCATAATTTGTTCCCAGCAAATTAGACCCGACGATAGACTTGCGATTTTGAGCCGCCATCTCAACGGCCGCCGTATACAGCCGTTTCGCTTCTGTAACATTGAGCGGCTGAGCCAATTGCGCCACCTGCCCTCCACGCGCGGAATACCTCCTGAGGAATTCATCTTCGAAAATGATGCGCGGGCCTTCCCCGGGGATATTCTCAAGAAAATGTTTAACACCGTTAACTGTCCGAAGATAAAGGACCGTATGCGACGCCGTTGACGCATTGATCCCGGATAAATAGTTGTCTACCGCCGTGATCGCCTTGCTTGTTCCGGCCGCATCGATCAACATCACATCCCCGGACTGCAACTCGGAAAATTTCTTGTACGGCAAGGGAGGCGCTTTTGTTTTCAGGGACACATAGGCTCCGGCAGCCCACTTGTTCGGCTCCGCCATGCGCTGTTCAATGAGCTGTTGCGGCCCCTGAACCCAGCCGACAGAAACATTCTCAAGCTTTCCGTCCGGAGCCGGCTCACGCAATAACGCCACCGTCGGCTTTGCCGCGCCGGCAATGCCAAAAAACCCGCTGTGCACATCGCCAGAGGGCGTTGACGGCGGAAGCGCTTTTAATTTCAGCCCACCTGTCTCGACGATATTCGTATCCTCGACATAGGACGGCCCGCCTTTTAACTTTCTTTTCAAATCATTGTTCGCGCGCTCGAACTCACGCTGTTGCCGTTCCTCCATCAGTCGCTGTTGTTGCTCGGACGCCTTGCGCTGGGCTTCAAGCTGTTCCGCTGTTGGGCCTGCGGAAAGCTGAGGTGCGGGAGCACTGGGAGCACTGCTGAACACGCTTTCCAAAACACTGCCCATGATGGTCGTGGCGACCATGGCCTTCATGCTGGGAGCGCTGTTCTGGTGAACTCTCTTGGCGGCGGCCTGAGGCTGTGTCGTTGCCGCGCCGGATGAACTACCCCCATCCACGCGCTCGATCCCTGTGGGCATGGGGACATTCCCGCCGGAACCGCAACTTTGAGGGCGCCCGTTCCCGTCAAAATCAACACACTGGGCAAGCGCCATAACGGCTCCGGTGTGAATAAACAAGAACAAGAAAGCAGGTTTTAAAAGTTTCATTGAAAACCAGTATATCAAATGAGCCCACCGGTGAGAACACAAAAAGCCGCTCGCCCTTACGCGCCCAGCCAAAGCAGGCATTACAAGAACAGCACGATTTCTATCCGGAATCTGGCCCGGTTTTCATTGCGCGCGCCCCTTTTAATTGCTTGTCACTTTACCTTCTCCGAACGTATAGACAAATTTGAAAGACTTTTCGATTTAGCAATAAATGTTTTGAGCGCATTCGCGCAGGCGCTAGCGTCGGGTTGGGTAGAGCGCAACTTGGAAAGCACCCGGTCAATGGATCCATCCAACGACACCCAATCATCAGGACTCATAGGTTGCAGCTTCTTTTGGGCATTATCCCATGCGACTTCAAGATCTTTAATGCGCATTTTAGCGCTCAAAAGATCATTTGCCTCAACCAACTTAAGACTGTCTTCCGCGATCTTTATAAAAGGTGTCAAATCCCCTAAAGGCAGCGTTAATTTCTTTCCTGAAGAATGATCGACTGTTTTTGTTTTAAGCGAAGGACTCGATAAATAGAGGCAAAC
>JADFWS010000034.1 GCA_015234065.1 Candidatus Omnitrophota bacterium | reverse complement strand
AGGTGGATGTCGGGCCGAATAAATGGGATATGTTCCATTACACCTGGGATGCGGAAACGAAGAGTATTCAAAGCGAGAGCGCCGGGTCATTCATTCAGCATCCGCTAAAACTGGCGTGGGCGGTCACGATCCATAAAAGCCAGGGCAAGACATTTGAGCGCGTCGTGATCGATATGGGGCGAGGCGCGTTTGCGCACGGGCAGACGTATGTGGCACTCAGCCGCGCGCGTACGCTTGAGGGCGTGTCGCTTAGAACCCCGATCAAAAAAGCGCATATTTTCATGGATTGGCGCGTCGTGGATTTTATGGTGTCGTTTCAGTACGGGCGGTCGGAAGAGCGGATGCCGTTTGATCAGAAAGTGGCCATGATCGAACGCGCGATCCTTGAGGGGAAGTCGTTGAATATGGTGTATCTGAAGAATAACGGCGAGCGTTCCCGTCGCCGGGTCCAGCCGGAATCTGTTGGTGAAGAGCGCTATAAGGATGTCACGTATCCTGGCATGTGCGCCTATTGCGATCTGCGTCAGGAATCGCGCATGTTTCGTGTGGACCGGATATTGGAGATGGCGCTGGCATGAACCTTTCTGATTTTGATTACAGCCTTCCTGAGGAGTTGATCGCGCAGTATCCGTGTGCCGCGCGTGACGAGGCGCGGCTTTTAGTGGTGGACCGGGCATCGGGGGATATTTGGCATGATACCTTTCGTTATGTGGGTAAATACCTTCCTTCGCAAAGTTTTATTGTGGTGAACAATAGCCGGGTCATTCATGCGCGGCTTTTGGGCGAAAAGGCACGTTCCGGCGGGAAGGTGGAAGTTTTTCTTTTAAAACAAATTGATGCGCTGCATTTTGAGGCGATGCTCAAGCCTTTAAAGAAGATCCATGAGGGTGACGTTCTGGAATTTCCAGGCGGGGTGCGGTGTTCGCTGGCGGATCGTGAGAAGCGCATTGTACGTTTTGAGACGCCGGATATCCTGAAGGCGCTTCAGAAGGTCGGGCATATCCCTTTGCCGCCGTATATCAAGCGTTCAGATGAGGCGTCGGATGATGTGAATTATCAGACCGTGTATGCCAGGCGTGACGGGTCTGTTGCGGCACCGACAGCAGGATTGCATTTTACAGACGAGCTCATGGCGTCGTTAAAAGCTCAGGGGCATTCGTTCCATGAAGTGACACTGCATGTGAATTACGGCACGTTCAAGCCGGTTGAAGTCGAGGATATTACGACTCATCCCATGCATTTTGAAGAATACGTTGTTCCCGACGATGTGGCGATGGATCTTTCAGCCGCCAGGAAGGCGGGGCGTAAGGTTGCGGCAGTGGGTACGACAAGTTGCCGGACGCTTGAATCTTTTGCCCGATCAGGAAAACGTGAAGGGGCGACGAATCTGTTCTTGTATCCGGGGGCGGAATTCAAAGCGGTAGATACGTTGATCACAAATTTTCATTTACCGAAAAGTACGCTGCTGATGTTAGTATCGGCGTTTGCCGGGACAGATCTTATTCGCCGGGCGTATGCGCAGGCGATCCGCGAAAAGTATCGCTTTTACAGTTATGGCGATGCTATGATCATTCTTTAGTTACAGGGAGAAATATGCAGGAACAGGGCGGGATATTAGTTTCAGATTTTGACGGCACCATGACGCGGTTTGATTTTTATGACCTGGCGTGCCGGGAATTCCCGAATATTACCGGGAATCATTGGAACGACTATGAGTCTGGGAGGGTCACACATTTTGAAGGGTTACGCCGGATATTCGCGGGGATCCGCGGGGATGAGTCGCGGCTGCTTAAGATCATTGATGAAATGCAGCTTCCGGCCGGATTGGCGTCGGATCTTGCGGCGTTCAAGGCGGGCGGATGGGATGTCGTGGTCGCGTCTGCCGGATGTGACTGGTATATCAAGAAATTATTGGCTAACGCCGGGGTTTCGATCACGGTGCATGCGAATCCGGGAGAGTATTTTCCGGATCAAGGGATTATAATAAGTGCGCCGGAGGGGTCGCCGTTTTTTTCGCCGGATCTGGGCGTGAATAAAATGGCGGTTGTACGCGATGCGCTCAGCCGGTATAAAAAAGTGGCCTTTGCCGGGGATGGCAGGCCGGACTTGGCGCCCGCACTCTTGGTTCCACCGGAACGGCGTTTTGCCAAGGCATGGCTTGCAAAAAAATTAACTGAACTTAATGAGCCGTTTCAGGCGTTTGAGGTCTGGTCAGAGATACCGGCAGCATTGTTAAAGGGAGGCAGGGCATGAGAAGCACATCGATCGTCATTCCGACGCTGGTTCGGATCAAAAAAGGCGCCTTAGGCCGGATCGGCGTGTATGCGTGGAGAAGCTCATTTCATAAGATCGTGCTTATGTTCAATAGGGAGTTGGATCCGACACTTGTCGACCGTGTGAATAAGGCGATGGCGGATGAGGGGATCGAAGTGCTGGCACGTATTCCTGTCGTGTCGTCGAGTTTTGAGCATGCGCAGGAGATCTTTCAGGCGCTTCCATCTACGGCGGATGCGATCATTGCGTTTGGGGGAGGAAAAGCGCTGGATGTTGCAAAATATGTGTCGTTTTTAAGTCGGGTGCCGTATATTGCCGTTCCAACGGCGTTGTCGAATGACGGGTTTTGTTCGCCGCAGTCGAGTTTGGATTTTAAGGGCAAGAAAAAGTCATTTCCGTCGGTCATGCCGTATGGCGTTGTCATCGACACCGAGGTTTGCCTGGCCGCGCCCAAGGTGCTTTGGTTTGCGGGGATCGGGGATTCGGTGTCCAAGATCACGGCGGTGTATGACTGGAAGCTGGCGTATAAAAGACGCGGGACGCAGGTAGACGATTTTGCCGCACTGCTTTCGGATTCGACCGTGTTTCAGTTGATGGCGAAGCCTGACCATGATCTGGAAGGGATGCGGTTGTTGGCCATGGCGCTGATGCTCAACGGCATTTCCATGGAAGTTTGCGGGTCGTCGCGCCCGGCGAGTGGGAGCGAGCATTTGATCTCACATGCGCTTGATCTTATTAGCGCAAAGCCGAGGTTGCATGGGCTTCAGGTCGGGATCGCGACATATATGATCAGTCAGCTTCAGGGGCAGGGCACGGCGCGTATTGCCGAACTTTTTGACCGGACAGGTTTTTGGGGCGCGATCAAGGAAGATCCGTTTGTGCGTAAGGAGTGGGTTGAGGCGTTCAAGATGGCGCCCACGATCAAGTCGAATTTCTATACGATCCTCGCTGATCATGATCGTAGTGAAGACCTGATGAAGATTCTTGATTCGGACGAAAGGCTGCGGGGTTTATTTATTTAGCAACAACCGACATAACCCCGGAGGTCATGTCGGTTGTTGATGTTTTATCAAGATTTGGAGGGATATGGGTTTTTATACATTTTTAAGAAGTTCCCCGCATTCGAAAGCTCGGCGTGGAGTTGTGCATACAACACATGGAGATATTCAGGCCCCGTTTTTCATGCCGGTCGGCACTAAGGCGACAGTGAAGACGCTGTCGCAGGAGGATCTGCGCGAGGTTGGTTCCGAAGTTGAGCTTTCCAACACGTATCATCTATTCCTGCGCCCGGGCTGCGATATTATTGAGAAGGCGGGCGGCCTGCACACGTTTATGAGCTGGGACCGCGCCATCCTGACAGACAGCGGCGGATATCAGGTGTTCAGCCTGACCGATTGGCGCAAGTTGAGCGATGAGGGCGTTGAGTTCAAGTCGCATCTCGATGGAAACAGGCATATGTTGACGCCAGAAAGTGTCATGGATATTCAGCGTATTCTTGGGTCTGATATGGTCATGCCGCTGGATGAGTGTTCGCCGTACCCCTGTGAGTATGGGGCGGCAGAACAGGCAGTCCGGCGCACGACGCTGTGGCTTAAGCGCACGAAAGAGCAGTTTGAAAAGACCGGCATGCGTGAGCGTGGACAGCATTTATTCTGCATCATTCAAGGCTCTGTTTATCGCGACTTGCGCGAGCGTTCTGCCCGCGAGCTTCTGGCCGTGGATACGGACGGCTGTGCGATAGGCGGTGTCTCTGTCGGAGAAACAGTCAAGGAGATGTTCGACGCGCTGGATTGGGTCATGCCCATGATGCCGGAGCATAAGCCCCGGTATTTTATGGGGATCGGGATGCCCGACCAGATGGTGAAGGCGGTAGGTATGGGCATTGATATGTTCGATACCGTGGTTCCGACGCGCTACGGCCGCTATGGCACGTGTTTTACAGATCGCGGGCAGGTCGTGATCCGTAACGGCCAGTATAAGGAAGATTTTGGCCCGCTGGATCCTGAATGTAGCTGTACGACGTGCAAGAATTATACCCGTGCGTATATCCGGCATCTTTTCAATGCCGGGGAAGTGCTTGGCTTGCGTTTGGCGGCCTATCACAATATTCACTACTATGTGAATCTCATGCGGCGTATCCGCGCCGCCATCGACGCCGGATGCTATGCAGAATTCGAGCGCGATTTTCTAACTAAATACGGCTCTGAGTTACTCAGCATGTAGGTTTTTCAGAAAAGCTCCTTGACATCTTTATTAGCCATGCTAATCTTTACCCTAGCTAACTAAAAGCAGGTTTAAGGAGTTTTGCATGTCTAGAAAGATCGCCCGTATTGCAGAAGAAGTGTCCATGATCGGCCCTCGGATCGGGCGGCGGATCCTGACGGATATTTGCCAGGTCTCGGACATCCCCCATGCCCAGCTTTTTGTGGTTATGATGCTGGTCCATAAAGGCCCGTCGCGTTCGGCGGATATTATGCGCGAGTTAAAAGTGGCGGCGCCTACGGCGACCGGGATTATCGACCGCCTCGTGAAGGCGGGCTATGTGTGCCGCAGTACGGACGCCAAAGACCGTCGGGCGGTCATGGTTGATCTGACGCCCAAGGGCCGGACATTCGCGACCAAACTTAAAGGGATCGTCGTCAAACGCTGGACAGAGACACTTGCGAAGATATCCGAAGCTGATGCTGAAAAGTATCTGGAAATTCTGAAAAAAATAAATGAGGTCATATGAAGAAAATACTTTTGTTGTGTGTGATCGTTCTTTCGGTCATTGGCGTGGTGTATGCGCAGTCGATTTCGGACGCGTCGCTGTCTTTGAAGGAATGTTACACGCTCGCGCTGAAGCGTAGTGAAGTCGTTGGCATATATAAGGAATACATCAAGGAGACGGAAGGTGTCATGCTTCAGGCCTTGAGCACAGCGTTGCCAAAGGTTGCATTCGCGTATTCCGATAAGTGGCAAGATGTACACGGGAATAATAGTATTGGCAATGGAACGCCCGAAGCAAAATTTACGTTTACGCAGCCGCTTTTTACCGGGTTCAAGGAGTTTGCGGCGATCGGAGCCAGCAAGCATGTTGGCAAACAGCGTGAGGCAGATCTGGCCCGGGCCCGGCAGTTGCTGTTTACAGATGTGTCGGATGCGTTTTATTTGTATTTGAGCTATCAGCAGTCCGAAGAAACGCTTGGTGCGATCCATGAAGCTCTGCTTAATCGGGTGGCCGAGCTTAAGAAGCGCGTAGATATCGGGAAATCGCGCGTCAGTGAGTCGGTGACCGCAGAAGCGCGTTTAAGTATCAACGAAGCCGCGATCGAATCTGTCCGGGCAGAGAAAGAAGTGGCCGGACAATTGATCGAGTTTTTGATCGGACAACCGGTAAAAAGCCTTTTAGCCGAGGACCTTCCGCCTGAAGCGCGTTCGCTTGACAGCCTGTCCGGGAAGCTGGATGCTCGCCCGGATGTTGTTTCGGCGCGCGAAGCAGTGGAGTCATATAAAAGCAATATCGTCTCGGCCAGGTCATCATTTTTTCCGACAGTGGCTTTGACCGGGAATGCGTATACCAAGCGCGGGGATACGAATGAGGGCAATGATTGGGATGCGACGGTCAGCGTGAATGTGCCGCTTTTTAACGGATTAAGCGATGTCGGGCAGGTGGCTCAGGCCCGCGCCCAGAAGAACGAGGCGGATCTCCGGTTAAGCCAGATCAAGCGCACTGCGCTTTTGGAAATAAAGAATAATTATACAAAATGGCAGTCTGCAGGGCGGCGAGTGACAGCGTTGAATAAAGCGGATCAGGCGTCGGAAAAGAATTATAAATATCAAGTTGAGGATTTTAAAAGCAGCCTTGTGAACAACCTGGACGTCCTGCAGGCCTTGGAAGACTGGCAGAATGTCCGGTTGAATCTTGTGGCGGCACGCGCCGACTTTTACAGAAACTACTGGGCCATGAAAGTGGCTGTTGGGGAGACAGGGTTATGAGCCTTTCAGATACGTCAATACGCCGGCCGGTATTTGCCTGGATGGTCATGGCCGCGCTTATGATCTTTGGGTATATCAGTTACGGCCGCATGGGTGTGAGCCAGTTGCCGAATGTTGATTTTCCGGTTGTTTCGGTCAGCCTCGCATGGGAAGGCGCGGCTCCTGAAGTCATGGAAACGGATGTGGTTGACCTTGTGGAACAGTCGATCATGACGGTTCAGGGCGTTAAAGAAGTTTCGTCGTCTGTGCGTCAGGGGCAGGCGCAGATCTCGGTTGAGCTTGAGCTTGGGCGGGATATTGATGTCGCGGTCCAGGAAATTCAGACCAAGATCAGTCAGGTACAACGGCGTTTGCCGAAAAATATCGATCCGCCGGTCATTATGAAATCCAATCCTGCGGATCAGCCGATTTTGTGGATCGCGGCGACGAGTGAAAAGCGTACCAAACGGGAAATGATCGAGTATGTCCAGAATCATTTGCAGGACAGGTTTACGACGGTCAGCGGCGTTGGCGAAGTCATGCTGGGCGGGTTTGTGGATCCGAATTTACGCGTATGGGTAGACCAGAAAAAGCTGGATCAGTATCAGTTGTCGATCACGGATGTGTCGGCTGCGATCAGTATGAATCACACGGAGATCCCGGCGGGGCGCATTGAGACCGACAAGGTCGAGCAAAGTGTGCGTGTGATGGGTGAGGCGAAGAATGCCAAAGATTTTGGCGATATTGCGATCACAACACGTGCCGGTGCTCCGATCTATACGCCGATCTATATTAAAGATGTTGCGACGATCGAGGATGGGCTTGCGGATGTTCGCCGAATTACACGTTTTAATGGTCAGATGGCGGTGGGGCTTGGCATCAAGAAGCAGAGCGGGTCGAATGAGGTGGCGGTGGCCCATGCGGCGAAAAAGCGGCTAGAAGAGGTGCGTAAGACCCTTCCGTCCGATATAAAAATGAATGTAGTTTTTGACCGGACCAAATTCATTGAAGATTCGATCCATGAGCTTACCTTTACGTTGTTTCTGTCCGCCATCGTCACGTCTTTGGTGTGCTGGTTCTTTTTAGGTGCGTGGAGTGCGACACTTAATATTATTTTGGCGATCCCGACGTCGATTTTGGGGACGTTCATTGTTATTAATTTTCTGCATTTTACCCTGAATACATTTACGGTCCTTGGGTTATCGCTTGCGATCGGGATCGTGGTCGACGACTCGATCATGGTACTCGAGAATATTGTGCGCTTTCGAGAACAAGGCGAGGGCAGGATCAGCGCGGCTAAAAAAGGCGCCAATCAGATCTCGGGGGCGGCGTTTGCCACGACCATGGCCATGATCGCGATATTTATTCCGATCATTTTTATTTCTGGGATCATGGGGAAATTCTTTTACGAATTCGGCGTGACCATCTCGGTCGCGGTGGCGTTGTCCTTGCTGGAAGCGCTCATGTTGACGCCCATGCGCTGTTCCCAGTTCCTGCAGGTGGGGCATGGTTCGGCGTTCGGGCAGGCGGTTGATAACGGTTTTAAGAAGGTAGCGGCAGGTTATGCCGGGGCATTGGGATGGGCGCTGCGGCATAAATGGCTTGTGATCATTGTCTCGCTGGCTGTTTTTATTTTGTCACTTGGCCTCGCCGGGAAGCTGAAGAAAGAATTCGTTCCGGCACAGGACCAGAGCATGTTCATGTGTTCGCTGCAGATGCCGCCGGCGGCTTCCATTGATTACAGCGACAACCGCTTCAGGGAAGTGGAGAAATTCGTATCGTCCCGGCCGGAGGTGAAGCATTATTTTGTGTCGATCGGCGGGTTTAACGGCGGAGAAGTGAACCGCGGGATCATTTTTGTCACGTTCAAAGACCCCAAGGACCGTCCGATCTCCAAGCCTGAGGGCAAAAGGTTGAGCCAGGCCGACCTGATGAAGGTATTTCGTACGGAGCTGAACAAGATCCCGGATGTGAAGGCGTTTATTCAGGACCTCTCTTTAAGTGGATTCTCCGCCCAGCGCGGATTCCCGATCGAGATGACGGTGCGCGGGCCGGAATGGGACAAGCTTGCGGAATATTCAGTCCTGCTCAAGCAAAAAATGGTTGCCAGCGGCCTGATGGTCGACGTGGACAGCGATTATCTGACAGGCGCATCGGAAATCCGTGTAGTGCCGGATCGTCAGAAGGCGCAAGAGCACGGAGTCAGCATGGATGCGATAGGCCAGGCGGTGAATGCGCTTGTCGGCGGCGACATTGTTGGAAAGTACACGAGCGCGGACAAGCGTTATGATGTACGCGTTCGCCTGGTGCCGGATGAGCGCGGGAATTCAAAGGATATTAATAACATCTGGGTTTGGAATAACCGCGGTGAGCAGGTGTGGTTGAAGGATGTGGTCACGCTGGAGGAAAAACCCACGTCGATCACGATCACGCGCCGGGCAAGAGAACGGGCCATTTCTATTTTCGCAAATGTGGCGCCGGGCAAGGCGCAGACCGATGCGATGGCCGCGGTGGATAAAATATCCAAAGAGGTGTTGCCCGAAGGGTATCGGGCTATTCTCGGCGGGAGTTCACAGACATTCAAGGAATCTTCTGAGAGTATGGGGATCGTATTCTGGCTGGGCATTCTTGTGGCCTTCATGGTTATTGCGTCGCAATATAATAGTTACCTGCAACCTTTTATTATTTTGCTGGCGCTGCCGTTCAGTATTTCGGGGGCATTCATGGGCTTGTTGATCGGCGGGCAGTCTTTGAACTTGTACAGCGTTATCGGGTTGATCCTGCTTATGGGGATCGTGAAAAAGAATTCTATTCTTCTTGTCGATTTTACGAATCAAGTGCGGGGCGAAGGCAAAAAGGTGCACGAATCTCTGTTAATCGCGTGCCCGATCCGCTTAAGGCCGATCTTAATGACATCTTTGGCCACGATCGCGGCTGCGATCCCGCCGGCCATGGCTATGGGGCCGGGCGCCGAAGTTCGCGTTCCTATGTCGATCACGGTTATCGGCGGTGTTATTATATCGACGTTCTTTACGCTGTTCGTGGTGCCGTGTGTTTACGGGCTGTTGGTTAAAGACAGCTGGAAAATATATAATCCGTCGGAGTCTTAAGGCTGTGCTGACACGCGTTGTTCATCAATTTTCAGAATCGCTCGCACGGATATTCCGTTCGACCCGGCACAGGAATTTTCGCCTGTTTGTTTGCGGGCAGAGCGTATCTCTCATCGGAACATGGATGCAGATGATCGCCGTCAGCTGGCTCGTGTACCGGCTGACAAGTTCGCCATTTTTGTTGGGGTGCGCGGCGTTCGTGACTCAAATTCCGTCGTTTGTGCTTTTCCCGTTCGCAGGCGTATTGGCAGACCGGATCGACCGCCATAAGATCCTTTTGGCTGTTCAGATCCTGGCTATGGTGCAATCGGTCATTCTCGCGGTCCTGGTTTTAACGAATCATGTGGCGGTGTGGCAGGTGCTGGTGCTCGGATTCTTTCTCGGCGTTGTGAATGCGTTTGACCTTCCGGCCCGGCAGGCGTTCATCAGTGAAATGATCGACGACAGAGAAGACCTGAATAACGCGATTGCGCTGCATTCATCGCTGTTTAACGGGTCACGGCTGTTTGGCCCGGCGCTCGCCGGCATCGTGATCGCGGCTTTTGGCGAAGGAGTGTGTTTCGCGTTGAACGCCTTAAGTTTTATTCCGATCATTGTGGCGCTGTTCATGATGAGGATCCCGCCGCGGGATCTTAATGTGGATGCGCGCAAGAAAGTAAAAGCCGAGCTGAAAGAGGGCTTTCGTTATGCGATGGCATCCATGCCTATTCGAACACTATTGTTGTTGTTAACCATCGTAAGTTTCATGGCTGGCGCGCTTCAGACGCTTATGCCGATTTTTGCAAAAGAAGTTTATCATGGCGGGCCGCAGACGCTTGGGTTCATTGTGGCAATGTCGGGCGTAGGCGCTTTGGTCGGGGCGCTGTATCTGGCAGGGCGCAAGAACGTGATCGGGCTTGGGCGTATTATCGGTGTTTCTTCCGGGTTTTTTGGGGTATTGCTTATTGTTTTCGGTTTTGTGACAAATCTGCATTTGGCGGCGCTCGTCGTCTTTTTTATGGGATTTGCCATGATCATGGAGATCGGATCAACGAACGTGATCCTTCAAACGATCGTGGATGAGGATAAGCGCGGGCGCGTTATGAGTTTGTATGGAGGGGCGCTGATCGGCATGACACCGGTCGGAAGTTTGCTGGCCGGCGTCGCGGCAACCCACGTCGGGCTTCCTGTGACGCTTGGGATAGGCGGCGCAGCGTGCCTGATCGCGTGCGCGTTTTTTTGGAAGGCGTATCCGGATTTTCGCGGTCATATCAGAGCGGTCTATACTCAAAAAGGGATCATTAAATAGGGATACGCGTTTTAAAGGAAAATCATGGATATTAAAAAACTTTTGAAAGAAGCGCGGCAGGAATTGCGTCCAGTCAGGCCGGGGCACAGCATCCGGTTAAAGAAGGTGGATTGTGATGGCAGCGTGGATCTTGGCGTTGAAAAAGAAGAGGCCGATGGTATCCTTGCGGAGCTTCAGCATAAGCTGGATGCGTTGCAGGAGCTTTTGTACGCGGAGCATAAGCATAAGGTCCTGGTTGTCCTTCAAGCCATGGATACGGCGGGCAAGGATGGGGTTATCCGGCACGTGTTTAAAGGGGTTAATCCGCAGGGCGTTCGAGTGGTATCGTTCAAGGCTCCGACGCAGGCAGAATTGGATCATGATTATCTGTGGCGTATTCACAGCCAGGTTCCGGCCAAAGGCGAGATCGTTATTTTTAACCGTAGTTATTACGAGGATGTGCTGGTCACGCGCGTGCACGGGCTGATTGAAAAAGATGTCTGGACCCGTCGGTACGGCCATATCAATGCGTTTGAACAGATGCTTTCCGATGAAGGTGTCACGATCCTCAAATTCTTTTTGCATATCAGCCCTGATGAGCAGAAGGCTCGTTTGCAGGCAAGGCTTAAGGATCCGGACAAGAATTGGAAATTCAGCGGCAATGACGTTAAGGAGCGCGCGTTCTGGTTTAAATATATGGAAGCGTACGAGGATGCTATTAATGCCACATCCACTGAATGTGCTCCGTGGCATGTGATCCCGGCTAATAAAAAGTGGTACCGCAATCTTGCCGTATCACTCATCATGCTGAATGCGCTTAACGCGCTCGACATGAAATACCCCAAGCCCGGCAAGCTTCTCAAGCCTGCGGCAATCATTTAGGAAGTTTTAGTTTGCGCCATCGTTGTTGTGTCAAACCGCAGGCGGCGAAGTTCGGGCGTTAGCAGGGCGGTAATGGCGACTACCAGAAATGTGATGATCCCGCCGGCAGCGACGCACGGTACAGTCCCGATCCACGCCGCGACCATGCCGCTTTCAAATGCGCCCAATTCATTCGATGAACAAATGAATAGAAATCCGACGGAAGATACGCGGCCGCGTAATTCATTCGGCGTGAGAAGCCGTGTCATGGACCGGCGGATGACCATGCTGATGCCGTCAAAAGCGCCGCTTAAAAAGAGTGCGGACATGGACAGCCAGAAGTTCTTTGAGAATGCAAAGATCAGGATACTGACACCGAATCCGAGGACTGAAATGAACAGGTTCCTGCCGGCACGGCCGATGGGCGGGTGGCGGGTGGCGATCAGGGTCGTGATAAGCGCGCCGATCGATGTCGCGGCGTTGAGAAGCCCAAGCCCTCTGGCACCGACGTGCAGGATGTCGGTGGCATAAATGGGAAGCAAGGCGATCGCGCCGCCAAAAAGCACGGCAAAAAGGTCCAGGGCCATGGCGCCCCAAAGCGGCTGATGGCTGAAGACGAAGGTCCACCCGAGGGCAATACTTTTGAAGAGCGGTTCTTTGCGTTCGATGAGCGGCAAGGGTTTTGGCGCGATCGTGATTGTTGCAACGACGGATAGAAAGAAGAAAGCCGCGATCAGAAGATACGCGCCGATTGCTCCCCAGGCTTCAAATACGAAACCGATTGCCCCCGGGCCAATGATAGAGGCGCTGATCCACATGCTTGAGATCCAGGAAGACCCGTTGATCGTCAGGTGTCGCGGCACGACCTGGGATTCAAAGGCGGCATTGGCTGGGTCTGCAAAGCCTCGCGCAATGCCAACAAGGAAAATAACGGAATAAAGGCCGATCAGCGATCCTTTGGCTGCGTAAAAAGACAAAGCGGCAAGCCCAAGGGCGCATAAAAACGACGCGCTGCGCGTAAACAGAAGGATCTTCCGGCGGTCGTAATGATCTGCAATGTATCCGCCAAAAAGGACAAGAGACAGCGCCGGGACGGCTTCAATAAGCCCGAGCCAGCCCAATGAGAGCGCGCTATGCGTGATCTGATAAATTTGGAAACCGATCACAACCGCGAGCGCCCGGCTCGCGAATGTAAAACTACCGATCGCACCGATGAACGCGCGCACTTCCGGCAGCCGCAGAGCGTCGATCGAAGATGGGGATGTTTTGGAGGCTGTCATGAAAAAATAGTATAAATGTAAAATTCCTATTGTTGTAATTTTTGTTAATTTCGTATATTCTTACAGACATGTTAAGGATCGACATTATTACCATATTCCCGGAAATGTTTTCTCCCGTGCTCAATGATTCGATCATGAAGCGTGCGCAGGAGAAAAAGAAAGTCGTATTTAAAATCCATGACCTGCGCGACTATACCAAAGATCCTCATCGCAAGGTGGACGACCGCCCTTTTGGTGGGGGGCCGGGCATGGTCATGACGCCGCAGCCTTTGGTTGATGCGGTCAAGAAGATCAAAGGCCGCCGCAAGGCGCGCGTTATTTATATGTGCCCGGGCGGAACAACATTTGTTCAGAAAAAGGCGAAAGAGCTTTCTCTGGAAAAGAACATTATTATTATTTGCGGTCATTATGAAGGCATTGATGAACGCGTGCGCGATATGGTGGTCGATGAAAGTATTTCTGTCGGGGATTATGTCCTTACCGGAGGTGAAGTCCCGGCCATGATCGTGGTCGACGCGGTCACGCGGCTTATTCCCGGTGTATTAGGGAAAGAAGCGTCTTTGGAAGATGAGAGCTTTGAACACAATCTGCTAGAATACCCGCAATATACAAGACCTGCAGATTTTTGTGGAAAAAAGATACCTGCTGTGCTATTATCCGGCAATCATAAAGCCGTCAAAGAATGGCGCATGACGCAGGCGTTGGCCCGCACACAGAAATTTCGCCCTGATCTACTTAAGATCTCGTCGCAATAATTAAAAGGAGCAGTAAAATGGCAGGTCGTTTATCGAAACTTCAGCTCGTTGAGAAAAATCAGATCCGTAAGGATATTCCTGAGTTTAATGTCGGGGATACCGTTAAAATGAAGATCAAGGTTCAGGAAGCAGACAAGGTCCGTCTTCATGGTTGGGAAGGCGTTGTCATCGCCAAGCGCGGCGCGGGTATTCAGAAGATGTTCACGGTCCGTAAGGTCACGTTCGGCGAGGGTGTTGAGAAGACGTTTCCGATCAATTCACCCGTGATCGCGGGTTTCAAGGTGGTGAGCACGGGTAAGGTCAAGCGCGCCAAATTATTCTATCTTCGCGATAAGTCCGGCAAGTCGGCGCGCATTAATAGTGAACTTGTCACAAGCGGTGGACAGGAACTTTTGGCGGCCAAAGCGGCGTAAATGGCCTGCGGCTCTGTATTACAGCAATTAATTGAATTTGATCATCAAGCGAGACTCCGATCGGGGTCTCGCTTTCTTTTTGGGACAGATGAAGCCGGGCGAGGTCCATTGGCCGGGCCGGTTGTCGCCGGTGCGGTGCTTGTCTTGGATACGTCATTTACATGCGTTATCGGCGATTCCAAGAAGCTCAGCGCGCGTCAGCGGGAAACGGCGTTCGCCGAAATCCATGCGCGTTGCCTGGTTGGCGTTGCGGCGGTGAGTGAAAAGATCATTGATGAGATCAATATTCTTAAAGCGTCCCATTTGGCGATGAGTGAGGCGGTGAAAGATCTTTTGTCGCGCGTGCCTCAGGAACTGCGGTTGGAGATGGATAAACCCAATGCCGGAGTTCTTCTGGTCGACGGGAACTTATTTAAAGGCGATGTGCCGTTTCGCGCCGGATGTGTGGTTAAAGGTGACAGTAAAAGTTTGGCGATCGCCTGTGCCAGTATTGTGGCAAAAGTGACGCGGGATCATCTGATCGAAGAATACGATAAGGTTTATCCGCAGTATGGTTTCAAGAAGCATAAAGGTTATCCCACCGCGGCGCATCGGGCTGCGATCAAACAGCACGGGCTTTTACCTATTCATCGCAAAACATTCACGGTGAGCTGATGCGCGCCCATGACCTTGGTAAAGAAGGCGAGGCGTTTGCCCTGGATTTTTTATTCCGTGAGGGATATAAGATCGTGGAGAAAAATTATCGCGCCAAGTGCGGCGAGATCGATATTGTTGCCGAGCATAAAGGGGTGATCGTTTTTCTCGAGGTTAAGACCCGCCAGGAAGACGGTTGGGGCGCCTTCGAAGCCGTGGACAAGCGTAAACAGCATAAAATGTTCCGCACCGCTCAGCAGTTTTTGATCGAAAAATATGGAACTGAGGATGTTACTGCCCGGTTCGATGTTCTTGCTGTCTATGAGGCGCCAGATGGCATGCTTAAGGGAGAATTGTTACCGGATGCGTTTTCAAAGTAGACTATATGACCATTTTCTTCCGACGATAAAAAATAATGGTGACTGTCACCATTTGTTAGTCTTTTGATCCGTTTGGCCATCATAAGGACCTGTACGAAAATTTTACGAAATTATTGCAAAACAAGCTTGATTAGGCTATATTTAATAAGAGTTCAAGGAAAAGTCCTTTCGTTCAACCCTCAAACAATCACATTTATTCTCGTTTTATAGCAATACTCGAATGATCTCATACGACAAAGACACCCTGTCATCGTATCTTGAACACTTAGCTCTGCGAGAACCCGTGCCTGGCGGCGGTTCTGCGGCGGCACTGGCGTCAGCAATGGGCGCGGCGTTGATCGCCATGTCAACCCGCTATTCAATCGGCAAGAGTAAGCCGAAACCGATCGAAACAAGGTTTAGCAAGATCATTGGTGATGCCGATGCCGCGCGCGCGAATTTGCTTACGCTGGTGAGCGAGGATTCAACGGCGTACCTGAATATGGTCGCGGCGCGTAAGTCGGGTGATCAAAAGGTTTCGGCGCAGGCTAAACGTGCGGCGATCCGGGTGCCGAAAGATATTATCAAGATCAGTCAGAGTTTACTGAAGGTCATCCCTTTCCTCAAGAAAGAAGGGAATACGTATATGGTCAGTGATGTGAAGGCCGCCGAAGGCTTTCTGAAAGCCGGTATCAGCGCGGCCCTGGCCATGGTTCAAGCCAATCAATGAGTGCAACAGTCCTGGACGGAAAAGTTTTAGCGCAGAAGATCCTTCTCGACCTGAAGGCAGAAGTCGACGCCCTTCGTGTCAAGACAGGCAAAGTGCCGCGCTTTGTGAATATTACGATAGGCCAGGACCCGAGCGCGAGTTCTTATGGCAAGTCACAGCGCCGTGCTGCCGAGGCGATGGGCGTTGATTATCGGTTTTCCAACCTTTCCAGCCATGTGACAGCGCAGGAATTGATCGATAATATTAAATTTCTGAATGAAGATCCCAATGTCCACGGGATCATGATCCATAAACCGGTCCCGGCGGGGATCGATTTCCAGGAAGCGGCGAATCAGATCGTGCCGGCCAAGGACCTGGAAGGGATCAATGATGTTAACTTGGGCAAGCTTGTTTTAAACACAACAACAATCATTCCCTGTACGCCGGCGGCCGCAATGGCATTGATCGCATCGACAGGTGTGGATATATCAGGTAAAGATGCGGTGGTCGTGGGCCGTAGTGAGATCGTGGGCAAGCCGATGGCGCTGTTGCTGCTCGAGAAAAATGCCACGGTCACGGTGTGCCATAGCGGTACAAGCAAGGCCGGGCGTTTGGAAGAGCATGTGAGGCGCGCGGAT
>JADFWS010000033.1 GCA_015234065.1 Candidatus Omnitrophota bacterium | reverse complement strand
GATAACAATATTCATGCCCGCGCACGAACGGCACATAACGCGACCGGTCAAACGCGGCCAATTCCGCCTCAGATACATTTTCGATCCGCGCCAGGCCGCGGCCTTTCTGGCCCGCGCGCATTTTCTTAAAACACGCCTCGACCGCCGCGGGGCTTATCTTCTCGCCGAGTGGCGGCCAATATAAGAACGACCCGATCTTCTGCGTTAAAAAAACGCATAAATTGCCGTCGATCTCCTGGACCTCATGGCCAAAAAAATCTTTCCACGCGAACAGGTTCACAAACGCTTTAGCCGAAATGACGCGCGAAGAGTGTTTCAAAAACGTTTCGATACGCGGACGCGCCTTCCATAAAATATCCCCGGCCGGATCAACATCAAAAAGTTCGAGCAACTCCATTTGATGCGGCGAATAATCTACCAGAGCTTCGGGTATCTGCGGCCCCTGAAAAAATGCCCTGATCTCGGCAACAGCCGCGTCCCATGCGGGCGTGCCCTGCGTTTCGGTCACGAAAGGACACGCTAAATGGGCATACACGCGTAAGCCGGAACGCTCCCGCGAAAAGACGAACGGATACAACGCGCATTCAAACGGGCGCGCCGCATACACACGGCAATGGTGATCCGAAGAATTTAAGAACGTACAGCGCTTCTTTTTTTCTTCGATATGGAGGCAAAGTTTTGACCCTGACGAAAAAACCGCCGGCGGCTCATGGAGCAGAGCGGCCAGGCGGTCTTTTTCAAAAGCGGTCACATGCGGCGTCCAATCGCCATCCTCCGTGAACATACAGCATCCACGGCACTTCAGGCAATATTCCGACGGAACGAACGCGGGAATGCCGGTCATTTTACAATACTGCCGAGCGCTATATCCGCGCGGTCAGGCGTCAGGACAGACACGCCGATGTCATCGGATCCGGCGAGGATCATGCCCTGCGATTCAACGCCGCGGATCGTGGCAGGCTGTAAGTTCGCGATGAGCGCGATCTTTTTACCGATCAGCTGTTCGGGCGTATACGAACGGCGGATGCCGGCCACAACCTGGCGCACTTCGGTGCCAATATTCACTTTAAGGACAAATAATTTATCCGCATTCGGATGAATTGCGCCTTCCGTGATCTGACCGATCACGATCTTGAATTTCTTGAAATCATCGATCGTGACCAAAGGCTCGGCAGGCTTCACTTCAGCCGGCTTGGGCGCTTCGGCAACAGGTTGAATAACTGGCGGAACAACAGGTATCATTTCGTCTGACATGTGAAAAACTGCCTTTCATTCTGGCAGGCACAGTGGCCGCCGTTTCGGTTTATGAATGCATCTTCTTGATCGCCCAGGCCATATTCTCGCCCAGGACCTTCATGGTACGCATGCCCTCTTCATCTTTAAGCACTTCGCCGATCTCACGGCCAAAGGCAAAATTCCAATAACAGGAACCGACCGTATACATTTGTGAAATGCCAAAGAAATGATTCATGGTATCCACCGCGTGGATCGCGCCTCCGCGGCGGACAGCGGCCACCGCCGCGCCGACTTTACGGCTGAAAATATCCCCGTTCGCTTTAGACACCAGACACGCACGATCGATAAGCGCCTTCATTTCCGACGACACATCCGCGACATACACCGGCGACGCCAGGATGATCCCGTCAGCCGCGATCATTTTCGCGATCGCGTCATTCACAAGATCATCTTCCACCACACAGCGCTTATTTTTGTTTTGGAAACATCCGTAACACGCCATGCACCCGCGCAGAGGCTTGCCGGACAAATTCACCAGTTCGGTTTCAATGCCTTCTTTCTGAAGCTCTGCAAAAACCGCCTTAATGAGGATCGACGTATTCCCCTCGCGGCGGGCACTGCCGTTAAATGCGACAACTTTCATATACCCCTCCATTCAATTAAGAAATATGAGGCATTATACTCAAAAAACGCGCCTTCGCAATCGCGCCGTCAGAATGACGATACACCGAGCGGATTTTGGATCGGAACGATCCGGAGGATGACCCCTGCAACGCCCGTAAAGTTACCTTTTTGGAATTCCGCGACCATGGCCGGATCAAACGACATGGCAACACCTTTGCCGTCTTTGGAAATATCCAGGCTCATTTTCCTGACGTTCAAATCAATACCGCCGGGCGTCAGCATTGCGGATTCAGATGGCTTACCATATTCTCGAACGATCTTCAGCAAGTGGCTGCCAGCGTCACTTACTACATAAAAAGCCTTTATTGACGCATCTTGGCCCTGCGGGACAGGCTTACTGCCTATAGGATATTTATCTTTATTATGCGGATTGGCGCTTGTAGCAACAACAGGCACGCCCTTCGCATTGGCCAGCGCCGCAATATCAGGCCCCTGCAAAGGGCCAAGCTTATTCTCCGTATCCGTCATGACCAGCACAAATTTATCCCCATCAGGCCCCTTGAGCAATTTCGCCGCGTCTTCAAAATTAACCACTGTACCCTGATACCCGACCAACCGGGCCTCTGTCAGCATCGAAAATACCCGAATGAGGCCAGGATCATCATTCACGATCAAGACCCGCGGCGCGTGCTGATGGGCATGGGCCATTGCTGATTCAGACTTTTCCTCGGCGCGCGTGGACACCATGGCCATTTCACCGTCTTTCAAATCATTCATTTCCTGCGAAGTCGCGGCCTTGGCGCGCTCCAGCAACTCCGGCAGATTGCCGAATATGGTTCCGCCGGAGAAATACTTGTGCGGGACCAGATCGGGCTCTTCTTTAACGTAATTAAAAACGCCCTTCTTATATGCTTCCAGATATTGCGCGTAAATTTTTTCTTTGGCCGCGGGATCATCCGAAAGGACGCCGCTGGTCTTGGCTTTATTGCTGTACACCTGATTAAGCAAGGCGTCTTTCAAGGCGAGCTTGTACCAGGTCGCCAGGATCATGGAATAGAACATCTGGCGCAACGGCGCGAAATTCTGGCCCTGATTGACCTCTTTCTCGATCTCGGGAATAATAATTTCACGGATGATCTGATTTGTGACCTTTTGGCCAGCAGGCGTTGAGACCTGAGGCGCGTTCGACGTCGATAAATAATCTGTTTCGAGCATGACTTTTAAGTGCGCGCCGATAACGTACGCAGCATTGTTACGCTCCAGGACTTTGGCTTTGTCCGCCACGATCCACACTTTATTGAATGTATCGACCGGAATATCCGTGGTGCCAAATTGCTCCTGGGCTTTGGCGTAAACTCTGGCCCAAAACGCCTTGCCCAATTCTTTTTCAGGATAGATAAGGGAAGCCGTCAATTGCTTGAGGATATAGTCTTGGGCAAGCATGTCGCGGCCAAGCTCGGTCTTGCCAAGCGCCTCGGTGCTCATGCGGTTTTTTTCATACGGTGACAGGTTGACCCAAAGATCGCTTTCTTTGATCGTCAACGCGGCGAGAAAATATTTAATGAGCTTTTGCGATGCGTCCTTAAATGCGGCGCCATCCACCTTAAGCCCGGACTTGCCCGTATCCATCACAAAATCGAACAGCAGCGGATCGTCCGGATGAATTTGGATCCCCTTCATCATGACCGGCGCGAATGCCGCTGTCGGCATCACCATGGCCCCGGGCGCCGGCAGATCAAGAACATTCTGCGCAATCGACACCGACGGCATCATCACCTGCCCCATAAGGCAGATCGTCATGATCACGGAAATGATCTTAAAAGCAAAATACTTTTTCATAGCCGCACGGGATCCTTTATTACGTCGCTTATGTTCAATATGTTATAAAATGATCATAAAAGATAACATATATTTTCTAAAAATGCCAATTTATTACGACCTTGATGAAACATCAACAACCGCCATAACCTCCGGGGTTATGATGGTTCGTCTTTTAAGACATATTGCTGGATCGCTTTATGTAACGCTTCAAGCTGGACCGGCTTCGCAAGAAAGTCATTCATCCCGACCTGAAACGCGGCTTCGCGCTCTTCTCTTAAGACCGCGGCCGTTAACGCAATGATCGGAATATCGCTCTTGAGTTCATCCCTGATGATCTTGGCCGCTTCCAATCCGCCCATTTCAGGCATTTGAAGGTCCATAAAACACAGCTCGAACGACTGATCGCCACGTAACATATCAACCGCTTGCCTGCCGTTATACGCATATTTAACCTCACACCCCAAAACGTCAAAATACTCTTTCATCAGCTCAATGTTTGCGACGCTATCTTCCACCAGAAGCACTTTAGCGCCCCGGCATGTCATTTCCCGAGTCAAATTGCCTGTCGGGAGGCTATTATCCTGGCGCTTATTCTCCAGGACCGTCGTCAGGACCTTGGCCAGTTCCCTGCCGGCAAAGGGCTTGGCTAAATATCCGTCGAATCCGGCGCGCAACGCAGACCCATGATCCACAATACGCGGCTCTGCTGTCACGGCAACAATTTTACACCTGCTGAAACGTTCGTCTTTCCGAATAGCCTCGAGAAGATGAAAACAATCCCCCTTTTCCAGAATAACGTCAAAAAGCAAAACATCCGGCAGCAGGCCTTCTCGGACCAGATTCTCCAATGTCTTTTCAGCCCCTTCAGCCGTACTTTCCGACGCCAACACCACCAGGCCAGCGGCCTCGGCATTCTTTCTTAAGATCCGGCGAGCGATCCCATTATCATCCAGAATAAACACTTTCTTGCCCTTCAAATATTCCTCTTCCGACGGCTTCCCGGACGCGGCAATACTGGCCTGCGCCTTCTTGAACACAAGGACAAACGTAAATTCCGAGCCATGGCCCTGCCGCGATTGCACTGTGATTTTACCGCCCATCGCCTCCACGAAAGCCTTGACGATCGTAAGGCCAAGGCCTGTCCCGCCATATTTTCTCGTCGAAGAGCTGTCGGCCTGCACAAAAGGCAGAAACATGGACTCCAACTTATCCTCCGAAACACCGATGCCGGTATCTTTAATGATAAAGCGTACGGCAATTTCATCTTCGCCTGTTTTGACATCCGCACTCGGGTCGATCAAAAGGCCGATCTCTCCCTTATCCGTGAATTTCGCAGCGTTCCCCAGAAGATTGATCAGCACCTGCCGTAATTTTGTGGGATCGCCTTTCACCCGGACGGGCACATCCGGGCTGATCTCAACATACGGATAAACGCTGCTGCCCATCAGTCGTATATCGATAATGTTAAATACATTCGTTGTCAGGCTATGCAAGTCAAATTCAACAGATTCCAGCTCTCGCCATTCGGAGTCCAATTTTGCAATATCCAAAATGTCATCAATGATCTTTAAAAGAAGCTGGCCGCTGGAATTGATCATTTCGACATAATTCTTTTGCTTTTCGGATAGGTCCGTGATCTTCAGCAATTCGCCGAATCCGAGGATCGCGTTCATGGGCGTGCGGATCTCGTGCGACATATTAGCCAGAAAATCACCCTTGGCCTTGTTCGCCGTTTCAGCTTTTTCCTTGGAAGACTCGAGCGCCTCCTCAACTCGCCTGCGTTCAGTAATGTCGCGTCCTGTGCCACTGAGCCCAATGACCCTTCCTGCCGGATCTTTCATCGCAGACGCCGTAAATCCATACGGAATATGCCTTCTATCCTTGGTAACGTAACCCGCCTCTACTTTCACAAAGCCTGCTTGCCACGCTTTTTCCATCGCCTTGATGATCCTCGGCACATCGTCTCCCTCAAAGAAATCAGTGGCACTCATGCGCGTGATCTCATCATGGTTATACCCGGTCACGACTTCCCAGCGCTTGTTCCACAACAGGAACTTTCCGTCGAGATCAAGCACATAAAAAATGTCATCCATGGCGTTCAACGTGAGCGCACTGAAATCCCGCGCCTTCTTCAGCTCTTCGGCCATCTGCCGTTTTGCGGCAAACTCAAATTCAAAAACAATGAAAACCGCAACCCCAAAAAATAATCCGATCAAGGAAAGTGCCAGCGAAGAATAATTAAAATAGCAATCCAGGCTCAAAACGATCACCGCCATGGCAATGATGGCCCAAACCTTATGTTGAATCGTCACATTCAATCGGCCCACATGATCCCCCTGTTATTGGTCCAGATCGATCATCGTCATGCCTTGAGCATAATCTGTCCGCTGGACATTTTCGAGAGCTTCTATTTTCCGAAGGATCTCGCTGATCTGACGCAGATCATTCTTGACATCGACAAGCATCTTGTGAATTTCATTATTCTCATCCGGGAACTTCTTAAAAAGCTTATACAGGTCCAAATGGCCGGCCTGAAGATGCTGATTCATATGATGATTATATGTCGCGGTCACATCCTTGAGTGTTTGCAACCGTTCCGCCTGAAGGCGATAATCTTCGGCATCCTTGATCTTTAATTGAGCGCTGACCCTGGCCCTGACCTCGACCAGATTGATGGGCTTGGTAATATAATCCGCAGCCCCCATCCCGAAAGCCCTGGCTTTCTCGGCAGGTTCGGTGAACGCTGTTATAAATATGACCGGAATAGACTTATATTTATCGTCGGCTTTTAATCGTTTGCAGAACTCATGGCCATCCATGCCGGGCATATGAATGTCCGAAAGAATAATATCCGGCATTTCCCTGATAACAATATCCAGAGCGCTTTGGCCATTATCCGCTTCCAGAATTTGATAGCTTTCCTGTGCTCCCTCTAAAGCCGCTTGTAACAGCTTAACATTCTGATACGAATCATCGACGATAAGGACTTTCCGTGAACTGTTGTCGCCCATACGCATCTCTCCTGAAAAACTTATTTCTTGATGAATGTCTGTACCTTTTCCCTCAATACGTCCGGGGAAACCGGCTTGACAAGGTAATCGCTCAAACCGTACTCAAACCCCTTCTGTATCCGATCCGGAAACCCTGTCATGATGATGACCGGCAAACGATCAGGCACTGGAACTTCAAGAAAAGCCTCTTTTAAACGTATTTGCTTCAAGACCATCAGGCCGTCGAGTTTGGGCATGTCGATATCCAATAACAGCATGTCATAGCTGTCGCCGTGTTCCAGGTACTTTAACAACGCATCCATGCCGTCGGTCGCCTCTTCACACGTCGCGTAACCCCGCAATATTTCAGCGATCAAATACCGGCTGGCGCTGTGATCATCCGCAACAAGAATGTTTCGCATAAACCACCGCCGTTTACCTGTTAAATGGAAAAAGACCCATGCTATTAAGTATAAATGCATCTACAAAGTACACCATCCCCATAAAAGGATACCGCTCTACCCTTTTTAGGGTAATTCCTCTGGAACGTATACTGCAACACTACGAAACCTGGCAGGGATACCGGAAGGATTAAAGCTGGGTCAATTTCTCTTTCAACGCAAATCGCACAAGATCCGCCTGTTTGTGAATATCCAGCTTGCGCATAATATTTTTCCTGTGGGTCTGAACCGTGCCCAGAACAATCCGCATTTGAACGCTGATCTCTTTACTGCTAAAACCTTCGGCAATAAGCTGAAGAACTTCTTTTTCCCGCGAGCTCAAATTCCCGCATATCGCTGTATACTTGCCCCGCCGCCGTCCTCCAAGAAAACCATCCACAATATATTTGGATATCCTGGAGCTTAAATAAAATCTGTGACAACAAACCTCATGAATCGCATTCACCACTTCATCCATGGCTGTTTCCTTGACAAGGTAACCCATGGCCCCATTCTCCATCGCCTTGGCAACGGACGCCCTGTCATCGTACATACTTAAAATAATGACCTTGTTCTTCGGGTTCATCCTGACAAGGCGGAGCGTTGTTTCAATGCCGTTCAACAATGGCATCGAAATATCGAGAAGATAAACAGCCGCCGGATTCTCCCTGGCCATCCGGATCACCTCTTTCCCATTTGAAGCCTCCCCGATGACATGGATATCGCGGTCAACTTTCAAGACAGCCTTGACCCCTTCCCGGACAATGGCATGATCATCCGCAATAATGACATTAATGCTCATAACCTAAACCTTCCTGCTTTCGCATTTCTTCGGGGGGGGGGGAGAACAACCTTGAGCGTCGTACCTTTACGCCGCACAGATTCAATGATCAATGTCCCCTTCAATGCCTCAACCCGCTCTTTTATCCCCTGCAAACCCAATTTCAATCGCCGGGATCCGTGCGCAATTCTTTGCGGATCAAAGCCCTGGCCATCATCCGAAAACACATACTTCAACCCGCCCTGCCGATGATCTAATTCGACCGAAACATTCCCGGCATGAGCGTGCTTGATAACATTTGTAATAACCTCCTGGGTGATCCTGTACAGCGCAATGGCAACATCTTCCTGAAGCTCTTTCTCCCGCCCCCGGACGGAAAATCGGATCACGAGCTCCCCTCTTTCATTGATCGCTGAAAAATATGCCCTTAGAACGCCGGTCAGGCCGACGATATCCAGATTCGGAGGCCGCAGGTCCTCGGCGATCCGCTTCAAAACCGCCACATTGCTCTTTAACATCGTCTTTGTTTTATGAATATTCTTAAGCGCGCCCTGCTGATCCTGGCTCTTCACATCATTCTCGATCATGCTGAGGCCTGCGCTTAAAGCCACGGCCATCGAACCCGTCTCATCATGCAGGTCGATCGCTATCCTTTTCTTTTCTTCTTCACGGATAGCCAAAAGCTCTTGCGAAAACATTTTGAGCTTCCGGCTGGCCGATTCGAGCGCTTGCTGCTGCTCCTGCAGTTTCATTTCACTATGTTTGCGCTCCGTAATATCTTTCATGATCATGGTCGTGCCGATCACCACTTGTTCTATCCTGATGCTGCCGATACGGATCGAATACCAAAAAATATTCTTCCCGCGCGGCTTCGCCCGGACCTCGCATCCCGCGCTCTGCTCCTGAAAAGCCTGCTGCATGGCAGCGCGCACTAAAACCCTGTCCGCCGGATAAATCAACTCGGAGAATTTCTTGCCCAAGATCTGCGCGCAAGAATACTGCGACAAATTTCTATTAACCGATAAAACCTTCCCGTCCTGGTCCGTTGTGAGAATAAAATCAGGAGCATTGTCAACAATAGAACGCACCCGTTCTTCTGATTCTCTCAGCCGCATTTCAGCTTCTTTGCGCTCGGTAATATCGCGCACGACCCCGATCACTCCAATAATTCCGCCTTGCGTATTTTTTAACGGCGCCCTTGCGTCAGAAACCCAAATCGTCTTTCCACGGTGCTTTCGAAAGAGAGGAAACTCAACAGGCTCCTGCGGATCCCCTTTGAGCGTTTTTTGCAAGCCCGAGAAAACTCCCGTCTCCTGCAAGAACGGAAAAATATCCAACGGATACTTACCCAACACGTCACTGGCCACCACGCCGCTGATCTTTTCCATGGCCGGATTCCACACCAGATACTTCAGGTCAGAATCGTAAACAACAATCCCATCTTCGGCGTTTTGAATGATCTGTTTATTAAATTGAACAGATTCCAATAATGCATCTTCAATACGCTTTCGTTCCGTAATATCAATACCCAGAACTGCCAGGCTCGTCACAGCCCCCTCGGCATTCATCATCGGAACGATCCGATGGTCCATATATATGCCGGATCTCATATCCTCAAATTGGACAGCCCTCTTGGCAGATACCGCTTCATGCACCTGCTTTTTCCTGGATTCAGCAATATCAGAAGGAAGATACTTATAGGCAGATGTGCCAACCATCTGTACCGCAGCCACGCCAAGGCGACGGGCCGTTGTTTCATTTACCGCAAGGATGATCCCATCTCGATCCATCAAAAATACCGATTCAGGGTTCGCATTCAACAGGCCCCGAAGCACCGCTTCACGCTCCTGGATCACTTTTTCAATAGCCTTAAACGTATGCTCAAGCCATAAGATCACATACTTCTCTTTCCCGAGCTGTTGCGCATACGCAGACGCCAGATAGTCTTTTTCCTCCTGGCCCGCCCGCCTTAACTCCACAGGCACTCTGGAAAAAGAGCTGGCCTTTTCGTACGCCTCCTCGATCATGCGCCTTACAGGGCAGGCCCGACATGCCTGGTCAAATCCGCAGGCATAAGAAGAATTTAATGCGATGTGACATAAGAACGCACGGCCAAAAGTAAATTCTGCCTCAGCTGCGGCATCTTTCCTCCCGGCGAAAAATTGTTCAGCAGCGGCATTCATGGCCTGAATGTGTCTTGAGCGGTCCACCACAACGCAAGCGACGGGCATCTTTTGAAAGAAATCTGGGAATGCTGAGGCTAAAAATGTGGATTTATCGTGAGGTGTCATCATCAGCTAATAAATAACATGTGCCGAAAAATCAAACCAGTTCAATGCCCCGTAAAGCTTATCCATCATACTCCTATTCCCAAAACCTCCGAACAAATTTTGTTCGTTATAGCATCGGCCGCGGGTTTTTCAATGCCATCCCTTTACCAACAATAAAAAAGGACCTGGCAAAAGCAGGCCTTTTATTAGTGATAAATGGCGGGGTCGACGGGACTTGAACCCGCGGTCTCCAGCGTGACAAGCTAGCGTGTTAACCAAACTACACCACGACCCCAAAAATCTTGTAAAGCGAGGGATAGTCTAATCGGCAGAAAATTCTTTGTCAACCGAATTTTACCATCCCAAAATAAAAAATGGTCAGTGCGGGACTCGAACCTGCGACCCTCTGAATGTAAATCAGATGCTCTAACCAACTGAGCTAACCGACCGAAAACTTGGCGAAAGTATACCCTATCTTAAACAACTTTGCACGCACAAATTTCATGTCCACTAAAAGTCTTGGCGATCCTTCAGTCCTTCGGCCTTCAGGATGTCAATGCGCGTCGCATATCTGCCAGAATATCCAGCGCGGCCTGGCGCGGGTCTTGGGCCTTGACGATCGGCCGGCCAACGACTAAAAAGCTGGAACCATTCTTGATCGCGCCACCGGGCGTATCCACACGCTTTTGGTCTCCGGCCGCACCGTCAGCCATGCGGATGCCGGGCGTCACGATCACAAAATCTTTGCCGCATTCCTTGCGCAGCATCGCGGCTTCCTGAACAGAGGCGACGACGCCATCAAGCCCGGATTCTTTGGCCATGCGTGCCCGCGCAAGGACGAGCTTCGGCGTCTCGTCTGTCGCGGCATCGCTTGTCAAGACCGTCACGCCGACGATAAGCGGCCTGGGCACATTCAATTCCGCGGCGCGCTTCTTGGCCGCCTCGGCCGCCGCTTTCATCATTTCAACCCCGCCCTGCGTGTGCACCGTGAGCATCAGCAGCGGCGCAAATTTACCGGTCCCGGCATCATGCGGCGCCACACTTAACCCCACAGCCGACGTCACGCCGCTTGCCACGGTGTTTGGAATATCATGGAATTTCAGGTCCAGAAAAACTTTTTTGCCCTGCGCCTGAAGGTAGCGCACAATGAACGGGCCGTAAGCCACAAACTGCTGGAACCCGACTTTATAGATCTCAACCGCGTCGCCGAGTGTTTCCACGATCACGCGCGCTTCTTCATACGTCGAGACGTCCAGCGCTACAATTAATTTGCTCCTGGGATCTGTCATATTCACCTTTGGATCGAGCCGATCAGTTCGCGAATGTCGGTCATTTTATGCGTTTTCATATACGCCTTGATCCCCTGCAGGATCTCGAACGGCGCTTTGGGATTTACAAAGTTGTATGTCCCGACCGCCACCATCGTCGCGCCAGCGATCAGAAACTCAAGCGCGTCATTGGTCGTGGCAATACCGCCCATACCGATAATAGGGATCTTGATGCGGGGCGCCGTCTGGCACACCATCCTGACCGCAATAGGCCGGATCGCCGGGCCGGACAAGCCTCCGGTAAAATTTCCGATCCGCGAACGGCGCTTATGAACATCGATCGCCATGGCCGCAAACGTATTGACCATGCTGATCGCATCAGCCCCGGCGCTCTCGGCGGCGATCGCGATCTCGACAATATCCGTCACGTTCGGCGTAAGCTTGGCGATCACAGGATATTGCGAAACAGCCTTCACGCGCTTAACGACCGCCGCAGTGGCCTCGGCGCTTTGCGCGACGAGAATTTTCTTTTGGAGATTGGGACACGATAAATTAAGTTCGATCGCGGCCAACCCGCCGGCCGCGTTCAATTTCTCGGCCATGAGGGCAAAATCATCCTCGCTGTGCGCGGAAATACTCACCATGACCGGTACGCCGATCTTTTTCAATTTCGGAAGTTTATCCGCGATAAACCGGTCGATCCCCGGATTTTCAATACCGATTGCATTGATCATACCGCTCGGCGTTTCACAGATGCGCCGCGGCGGATTGCCTTCCTGAGCATGCAGCGTAACCGTTTTCGGCATAACGGCGCCCAGGCATTTGACTTCCTTCGCCGCATACAGCTCTTCACTGTGCCCGAACGTCCCCGACGCCACAGTCACCGGATTAGGAAAAACAGAATGAGCGATCTTGACAGATATATTCATTATTTTCCGAATATCAGTTTAAGCCCGATCACAACCAAGAGCGCGCCAAACGCGCCCCTTAACGTCGGGGCCGGCAGTGCCTGCGCATACATGGCACCCAATATCGCGCCGAACATCATGCCCAGCGAAACCAGCAGGGCAATAGGCCAGTTGATATTTCCGGCCTTATGATACGTCCAGACCGCAAAAACAAATGACGGCAGAAGAAGCGTGGCAAGCATCGTGCCCTGCGCCATGTGCTGTGTCAGCCCGAAGCCGAGGATCAAAACCGGCACAATGATAATGCCGCCGCCCACCCCGAAAACACCACCGATAATACCACCCGCCACGCCCAGCATAAGTAAAAGAATATAATGCATCATGAAAAGATGAGCTCTTCCAGGTTAAATACAGGCCCGTCATGGCACACAGTCCGATAGCCTTTTGTCGTCGGGATCGAACAGCCAAGGCACGCGCCAAGGCCGCAGGCCATGATCTCTTCCATGGATGCCTCGCCCCGAAGGCCTTTTTCTTTCGCAAACTCTGCCACCGCCTTCATCATGGGCTTTGGCCCGCAAGCGTACATCATCGTTGTTGAAGCTATGTCAATTTTAGGAAATAATTCAGACACGCGCCCTTGGATACCGACCGAACCATCATCCGTGGCCACGAACGTTTTCACGCCGTTCTTCTTAAATTCATTCATCGCAAATGTATGCGCCTTGGTGCGGCCACCGTACAACAGGATCTTTTCAGCCTTATGGCCTTTAAGCCGATCCGAGAACATCATGAACGGAGCCACTCCAATGCCGCCGGCAATAAAAACAACCTGCTTCACGTTCTTGCCCGGAAGTGTAAAGGGCTTGCCCAAAGGCCCAAGAACATCGAGCGTGTCGCCTTTTTTCTTTTCTGCCAGGAATTTGGAGCCGCGGCCGACAGGCTCAAAGAATATCTCAACCCTGCCCTTTTGCGCCCGATACACGCTGAACGGCCGGCGAAACAATGGCTCAAATCCGTCGGAAACCTTGATATGGATAAATTGCCCGGGCTTCACCTGTTTGGCCAAAGCTGGTGCGTCGAGCGTCAGGCAAAAATACGTCGCGTTAACTTGGGCGACTGAGGAGACCATATATGTTTGCTGAATATCTTTCATAAGATGCGGTCATTATAAAGCGTTGGGCCTGTTTTGAAAAGGCTGAATATGCTCGTTATGCCTTGAGCCGCTTAATCAAACGCGCGAGGATCTTTCCAGCATCCGCGACATTTTTAGCATTGATGAGCCCGGGAAGTTTCCAGCCGCCAAGATTAATGACCGGCCGCCCATAAACACAGGCATAACAAATCTCAGATTCTGTGCCGTAGCTGCCGGGCAGCGCGATCACAATATCCGCGGACGCGGCCACGATCACGTTACGCGAGTAACCAATGGTCGTCGGAAGCGCAATGTCGACAAACGGATTCGCATCTGCTTTTGTATTGCCCGGGAGAATGCCGATCGTCAGTCCGCCTCCAGCCTTAGCTCCCCGGCATGCCGCTTCCATGGCGCCCTTAAGCCCGCCGCACACCAGCACACAGCCAGCCTCAGCGACCATCTTCCCGACGTTAAACGCGAGCGTCGCCGCTTTGCCATTGCACGCCCGCGCACCGATCACGGATACTGTGATTTTCTGCAACCGCATACTGCCTCCTAATTTTTTGAAAACAGATGTGCCAGGCGGCTTTTTTTCTCTGCTGGCGCCGCGCCTTCGCTCACATAACGCACATCTTCGATCGTATAAAAAACTTTCGGCTGATGTGTTTCGATCAATCCCACCAGATCCTGCACCTTAGAACGGATAACAATGGTATAGATCAGGTCTACCGCGCCAACAGCCCCCTTGGCCTCAACCAGTGTCACGCCGTAGCCATTCTTCTTTAACGCATCCACCAGCACCTTGCCGCTTTGAACCATCATCCGCACGAGCTGATAGCGGACCGCGAGCCTTTCTTCGATCCACATCCCTACATAATTTCCGGCGGCAAACCCGCCCGAATACGCAAAAAAGCACGCCACATTCGGTAAATGCGTTATCACCTGCCGGGCCACTAAAAGCCAGATCGTCACCTCCACAAACCCGAACAGCGCGACCAAGCCCTTACGCCCGCGGCCGATCATGATAATGCGCAACGTATCGAGCGACATGTCCATAATGCGCGCGAAAAAAATTAATGCCGGAAGCAAAATCCACGTAAATAAAAAAGAATCAAAAAATGACGTCATAAAAAATTCTTTCGCTCACTATCCGTGAAAATCCTGATCGTGCCAAACTCTCCGTCATATCCGGCAGCAATGGAAACTTTGCCTTCGCGCATACGGCGGATGGCTTCGCTTAATACATCGCCGCCCGCCGTCGCAATATCTTTCAGCGGCACATTTAAAAGAATATCCAACTCAGGCCCGCATTGTTCGATCAGCTCAAAATAAGCCGCCTGGACTTTCTTGGATTGCTTTCCAACTCCGCGCGTTTCGGCAATGATCTCCTCGAGCGGGATCGCGCTCCAATAAGGCCTGGCGCGGGCGCTTTGTTCTCCTTCGGCGCGGTCTGCCAATTCCTCGACGCGCGCCATAACACCGACCGTCACTGGCTTGCCACATACCGGGCACAAGCCCTTATGCTTCGTTGTTTCCCTGGGATGAAGCCGCGTATGGCAATCACGATGGCCGTCATAATGATACTTGCCCTCCTCGGGAAAGAATTCAATCGTGCCGACAAAGCCCTTATCCTTCTTATCCGCCAACGACCGAAAAATCCCGTCGTACGAAAATTCCGTATCCAGAATATTTGCCTCGCGCCCGAGCTTGGACGCGGAATGCGCGTCGGAATTGGACACCAAAATCACATTGTCCAACTTTTTAAGCCGCCAGTTCATCAGCGGATCCGACGACAGCCCTGTTTCAACCGCATGAACGTGCGGCGTTAGATCTTCAAAACATTCTTCCAGCGAATCGAACCCGCTTTTGGAGCCGAGAACCGAAAACCACGGCGTCCAGATATGCGCCGGAATAAAGATCGTTTTGGGATCGCACTCCAGCGCGATCGCCAAAAGGTCTTTGGCATCAAGCCCCAGGATCGGCCGCCCGTCGGATCTTATGTTCCCGATCGCGCCAAGCCGCGCCTGGAATTGCCGCGCGGCGTCAAACGAGGATAAAAGCACCACATTATGGACCTTGCGGACTTTGTCGCCTTTTTTATAAATACTTGAAATTTCAGTCGATAATACAAAGCGGATTTCACCTCGGCACGTTTCCGGCACATCACCTTTAGCATACGCGCGCTTTAACCGGAAAAATCCGTTCTCAGCCGGCTCGAGCTTCTCTTCCAACTCTTTGAACCACTGCGGATGAATGCAATCCCCGGCGCCAATGACCTGAATCCCCTTGATCTGCCCCCAGCGCCACAGGTTTTCCGGCGTCAAATCACTCGACGTGGCACGGGAATAGCGGGAATGGATATGCAGATCGGCAATATATCTCATGCCTTATTTATTTTTCGTCGGCGTGAACTGATAGCCCTGTACATTTTCGTCGCCACCCCATTCGAGCGTGCCGGCTACCGTCTGACCTTTAAAATTCTCGATCCAGCGGACATCTTTCAGTGTATCGCCTTTTTTAAATCCACAGCCCTGCTTACCGGGCGCATCAACCACCATCACCGTGCACATCCTGATCCCTTCCGGGCCAGCTCCGGGATGTTTTATAACCTTGTCACAGGAATCAACCTTGACCTTGGCCGCACACACGGGATTCGGCGGCAACGGCGACGCACCCGCGACATTGGTCCAAAGACCAACGCACAACACCATCAACATTGTTTTTTGAATTGTCATCATGGATCCTTCCCCGTTATCCTGTTAAAGTCCGCGACGCCGAGCCTCTTCTAAAATACTCTCTGTCGCACTGGTCCCGATACGCGCGCAGCCAAGATCCTTGAACTTAAGCAAGTCATCTAGCGTGCGGACCCCGCCT
>JADFWS010000032.1 GCA_015234065.1 Candidatus Omnitrophota bacterium | reverse complement strand
TGTCGTTGGATAAAGTTGTCAAGGCCTCGGTATTTCTTAAGGACATGAACGATTTTGCAGGCATGAACAAGGTGTACAGCGAATATTTTGTGAAGGATTTTCCGGCGCGTTCAACGCTTCAGGTCGCGCGGATTCCAAAGGATTGTCTGGTCGAGATCGAAGTGGTGGCTTTAGTTTAACAAGGAGGTCTGTATGGATTGTTGCTGTAAAAAAGGGTTTCCCGCGGCACTCGCGGTATTTGCGTTCAAGATCGTTTCTGGCATGGTTCTTTGCGGTGGCATTTTTAAATGGGTGTATGCATTGCCTCCGGTCAATGTGTGGCGTCCGATCCAGGCTCCGGGCATTTCGTTTTATGTTGGAACATTTATTGTTTCCATGCTGTTTGTATTTTTTTATAAAACATTCAGCCCTGCGCTGGCTCATCTTGAAAAAGTTCAACGGGGCTTGATGTACGGGCTTGGCGTTTGGGCGGTTGGGATTTTGCCAGGCATGCTTGCGACACATGTCTTCATGCCGGTCAATCATACCGTTGTGATCTATTGGACGATTTCCGGGCTTATCTTGACGCTGGCCGAGGGGCTTATTGTGGCGCTGATCCTGGGAGATGGTGAAAGTTGTTCTATTAAGAAGTGATTGTTGGAAGTTTGATTTGACAAGCGTATCCAATAAGGGTAATCTTGCTCAAATGTTGTTGAAGCGAATATAGGCACTCTAGTACAGAGTTTAATTGGGGAATCCTGTAACCGGCGGTCATCCGCAGGAAATCAGGAACGGTCCCGCCACTGTAGCCCCGTTCGTCGGGGGAGTCAGAATACCGGCCTATATTGTTGATCATCGTATACTGCGTGAGACAGTATCTGTGGCCAATATATTTAAGGACTGAGCACGGGTAAGATCCTTAAGGTCTCTTTAGTTCAAAGAGAGCTTAAGGATCTTTTTATTTTACGGAATATGCGGCGATAAGGGATTGTCATGACAACACTGTATTTAATGCGGCATGGAGAGACGGAACAGGGGCGCGCCCGAAAATATTGCGGGTCTTTGGATGTTCCCTTAAATGATGAGGGTAAGCGCCAGGCCCAAATGCTGTCCAGTCGTTTGGATGGGGTCAAGATCGATGCGGTGTTTGCGAGCGATTTGACACGAGCTGTTCAGACCGCGTCGATCGTTTTCAAGGGCGCGGTTGTTGAGAAGAAGCCGTGTTTTCGGGAAATGGATTTTGGTGCGTGTGAGGGTCTGAGCTATGAAGAAGCCCGATTGGCGTATCCGGATATGTATGAGGCCTGGATCCATACGCCGCTTGAGGTCACACTTCCCGGCGGAGAGGCGTTCACGGCTTTTTGTGCCAGAGTCACAAATGGGTTTCAGGACCTTCTGGCGCAGTATCCGGGGAAAAATATTGCCCTGGTGTCTCATGGCGGGCCGATCCGGGTGATCGTGTGCGCGGCGTTGAAGCGGGGCTTAAGTGATTTCTGGTCGATCCAGCAGGATAATGCCGCGTTGAATGTGATCGAGTATGATCCTGTTGCCAAAGTGATCTTGTTGAATGATACGGCTCATTTGAAAGGTTCTGACCTATGAGAAAGATCGTTTTTGTTGTCGGCGGCGCACGTAGTGGGAAAAGTACGTATGCTGTAGACCTGGCTCGGGAATCGGGGCAGAAGGTTGTGTTCCTGGCGACCTGTACGTTTTGTGATGAAGAAATGGATGCGCGTATTAAACGGCATCAGGAGTCCCGGCCTGCGTCGTGGGACGTGGTCAATGAAGGAACAAATATTGCCGCAGTCTTGGCAAAGAGCCAACATCCGGACACGACGGTATTGATCGATTGTTTGGGCATGTGGGTTTTTAATCTGATGGAAGAATATGCCCAGGATACGCCTGTTGAAGCTGAGTTTCAAAAGTTTATTCAGACGTTTAAAGATGTTCAGGGGCAGGTGATCATTGTATCCAATGAGGTAGGTAGCGGCCTTGTTCCGGAGCATGCGTCGGGAAGGCGATTTCGGGATCTTCTTGGCCGATTGAATCAGATGGTGGCCAAAGCGGCAGATACTGTTGTGCTGATGCAGGTAGGGATTCCAACAATATTGAAACAAGCTAAAGGATGAACATGAAACTATTGAATGAAACAGTGGGCAAGATCGAACAGATTGACTTTTTGTTGCAGGCAGAGACACAACGGCGGCTGGATAACCTGACCAAGCCTCAAGGCAGTTTGGGTCGGTTGGAAGATCTGGCCAAGCAGGTTGTTGAGATCACGCGCGTCAAGAAGCCGCTGTTAACGCATAAAGTGGTGTTTGTGATGGCCGGCGATCACGGGGTCACGGAAGAAGGCGTCAGCGCTTTTCCCAAAGAGGTCACGCCGCAGATGGTGTATAACTTTTTACGCGGCGGGGCCGGTATCAATGTTTTGTCCCAGCACGTCGGCGCGCGGGTTGTTGTCGCGGATATGGGAGTTGCAGTTGATTTGACACCCAGCCCTGAGTTGATCGTCCGGAAAGTCGGGTATGGGACAAAGAATATGGCTAAAGGCCCGGCCATGAGCAGGGAAGAGGCGATCAAGTCGATCGAGAACGGGATCAGTATTTTTGAAACGGAGTTTAAAAAAGGTATTCATCTTGCGGCGACCGGTGAAATGGGCATTGGCAATACGACACCGGCCAGCGCTATTGTGTCTGTTATTACAGGCCGTACGGCGGCAGATGTGACGGGTAAAGGGACCGGGATCGATGACGCGGGTTGGGCAAAGAAAGTCGCTGTGATCCGGAAGTCTATCGAGGTGAACAAGCCGGACGCCACGGATGGTTTGGATGTTCTTTCCAAAGTCGGCGGCTATGAGATCGGCGGGTTGACCGGCGTGATTCTGGCCGCGGCGGCGCGGCGCGTGCCGGTCGTGGTGGATGGATTTATTTCATCTTCCGCGGCGCTGGTCGCGTGTGTGATCGAGCCCAAAGTGAAAGATTATTTGATCGCGTCGCATGTGTCTGTTGAACAAGGGCATAAAGTTGTTTGGGATTATTTAGGTTTAAAGCCTGTGTTGGATCTGGGTTTAAGGTTAGGCGAAGGGACCGGCGCGGCGTTGGCCATGGGCATTGTTGACGCGGGTGTTAAAGTGCTGTTGGAAATGAGTACGTTTGAAGCGGCCGGGGTATCCGAAAAAGGGGCGGCATAAGTGAAGAAGTTTTGGATCGCCCTGCAGTTCTTAACAGTTCTGCCTGTGAGGATGAAAGAGCCCTTCAAGGAAGAGGATTTCAAAGGGCTTCTTTCATTGTTCCCGGCGGTGGGTGCGTGCATTGGAGTTGTTCCGGCACTGGTTGCGGCCTGTTGTACTTTTTTGCCGCATCTGGCGCTTGTCGCTCTGGCGCTGGCGATCCTCACCGTGATCACTGGGGCATTGCATATTGACGGGTTGGCGGATACGTGCGACGGCCTGTTCAGCGGCCAACCGAAAGACAGGATGCTTGAGATCATGCGCGACAGCCGCATTGGCACGTTCGGGGCTGTGGGTGTATGCCTGCTTCTGCTTCTAAAATTCGCATTTCTCGCCGGATTGCCCCAGGATTTACTGTGGAAGATATTTATTCTTATGCCGGTATTTGCCCGCTGGATCCAGAGTGTGGCATGTGCTTCGTGTGCGTATGCGCGCACCGGTGGAAAAGCAGAATTGTTTTTTAAACATGCCGGGATCCGGGATGTTGTCGTCGGTGGCGTGTTCAGCCTGGCGCTGTTTCAGGTTTTTTTAGGAATACCGGGAATTGTTCTTTTTGGTGCGGCCATGCTTCCGGCCATGCTGTTCATCAGGTTTGCAGATCGTAAACTCCAGGGCATGACCGGAGATACCGTCGGAGCCGCCAGCGAGATCGCGGAATTAAGCGTGTTATTTTTTAGTGTGGGGTTTTTGCGATGAAGAATTTTTTTCTTAGCTTGTTTCTTGCGGCGATGTTTTTTGTGGGGGGCGTTGCCGGGGCTTTGGGTTCGGAAAAACCGGCAGAGCGGATCGTGTCTTTAGGCCCGGTGATCACGGAGGAGCTGTATCTTCTTTCCAGCGGCGACAAGCTTGTTGGCTGTACCACCTGGTGCCGCCGGCCGGTGGCGGCAAGATCCAAGGCTAAAGTAGGCAATGTCCAGGAAATTAACGTCGAGCAGGTGGTTGCGTTAAAGCCGGATATTGTTCTGGCGACGGTGTTGACGGACCCCAAGGCTGTTGCCCAACTTCGCGCTGTCGGCATTCGGGTGGTTGAAGTCCCTAACGCGAAAGACTTTGAGGGTATTTGTCAGGTATTTTTGACGCTGGGTGAGATCACAGGAAAAGAAGAGGAAGCCCGCAGGATCGTTGATGAGGCTCGCCAAAAGATCAAGGTATTAAAGCAGAAGTTGAGCGGAGTTCCGGCTGTTAAAGTTTTTGTCCAGGTGGGTGCCAATCCGCTGGTGACGATCGGGCAAGAATCTTTTGTCAATGATCTGATCGGGTCTGCGGGCGGTGTGAATATTGTCAAAGCGTCGGGATATGTGCAGTATTCCCGGGAGCAGGTCCTTCTAAGCGATCCCGACGTAATGCTTATTTCCAATATGGGGTTTGACGGGGCCAAAGAAAAAGACAGTTGGCGGAAGTTTCTGTCGCTTAAGGCTGTAGCCGCGAACAGGATCTTTATTGTGGATGAATATCTGCTCTGCAGTCCGACGCCGGTCAGCTTTGTGGAAACATTGTCCATGGTCATACATTATTTGCATCCCAAGGCGGGAATATGATGGTGACGCGATGGATGTTGTGCCTTCTGGGATTAATGCTGTTGTTGGCGGTCGTCGTTCTGGCTTCTTTGTCGCTGGGTATTGCCGGGATCCCGGTCACAAAATTGGTGTCGATCTTTTTGCATGGCCGGGGCAGTACGGAATACAGCATTGTATTTGATATTCGTTTGCCGCGGATCCTTTTGGGCATGGCGATCGGCGGGTCGTTAAGTTTGGCCGGGGTGATCCTGCAGGGGATGTTCCGTAATCCGTTGGTTGAGCCGTATACGCTCGGGATCTCGGGAGGCGCGGCATTAGGGGTGTCGCTCAATATTGTGCTGGGATCGGCGGCGGCCGGTCGATTTACCTTTCCTGTATGCGGGTCTCTTGGCGCCGGAGCGGTGATCGTATTCCTGTATTTTTCAAGTGTCCGAAAAAGCATGGTCAAGCTTCAGGGTTTGTTGCTGAACGGAGTGATGATCAGTTTTATAGCGTCAGCACTGGTCATGTTGCTTATGTCGCTCTCGAGTACCGAGACATTGCACGGGATCGTGTTTTGGGTCATGGGGTCTCTCGGGGAGCCGGATATAGCGCTTATTACACTGATGCTTGGGATGTCGGTGGTACTTCTGGCAGTAGCATACTTTTTTTGCCATCACTTGAACGCCCTGGCTTTAGGGGAAGATGAGGCCAGGCATTTGGGGATACCTGTAGAACGAACAAAGAAGGTTCTTTTTATCGTCTCGGCGGTGCTCACCGGATTTTGTGTGTCTGTTGCCGGGATGATCGGGTTCGTGGGGTTGGTGGTGCCGCATTTTATGCGCCGCATTGTGGGGCATGATCACCGCATTCTTTTAGGAGCGTCATTCTTGGCGGGCGCGATCTTTTTGATCTTTTGCGATACGTTAGCGCGGTTGATGATCGCCCCGTCCGAACTTCCGGTCGGCGTGATCACCGGGATCGCGGGCGGCAGTGTTTTTATGTATGCGCTGTCCCGCGGGGAGGTGCGCTGATGCTTTTGGTCAAGGGCCTTTCCTGCGGATATGGGAGAAAAACAGTGATCTCTGCCATGAACGTTGAGGTGGCAGAGGGCGAATTCTTTGGTGTTATTGGCCCGAATGGTTCAGGAAAGACAACGCTATTGAGGGCCTTATCCCGAGCGATCAAACCGATACGCGGCAGTATTTTATTGAAGGGAAAAGAGCTCTGGGATATTCCGCTGGCAGACGTGGCGCGACAGGCCGCAGTTGTTTCCCAGCTTGTGCCGCGTGTGCCCATGACCGTCGAAGAGTTTGTGCTCCTTGGCCGTATCCCGCATTTCGAGCGCATGCAATTTGTGGAATCTGCGCGAGATATTGAGATTGCCCATAAGAGCATGGCATTAACAGATTCGTTGCGCCTGAAAGACAGGCCTATGGACCAGTTAAGCGGCGGCGAGCGGCAGTTGGCGCAGATCGCCCGGGCGCTTGCGCAGGAGCCGAAACTTCTTCTTCTGGATGAGCCTACCGCGCATTTGGATATCAGGCATCAGGTTGTGATCATGGATCTTTTAAAGAGGCTGGTCCGGGAGCTCAAGTTGACGGTGGTGATGGTCTTGCATGATTTGAATTTGGCGAGCGAGTATTGTGACCGGGTCGCGCTCATCAGCGATGGCCAGGTCTTTAAAGCCGGAACACCGGCGGAAGTCCTGGATTATCAGGTGATCGAGGCGGTATATCAGACGGTTGTTGTCGTACATAAAAATCCGGTGTCAGGTAAGCCGTATGTGTTGATCGTATCGGAAGATGAATTAAAGAAGAACAGAGATGCCTATACAAGGGGAACATAATGTTAAACAGAGATACGCTGTTAGGAGTTTTGGGTGTGATGCTGTGCTGTTGTTCCGTGTGCGGCGCTCAAACGGTGGATTTAAACCGGATCGTCGTGACTCCGGGTCGGGTGGCGGAAGATGCGGCACAGGCGTCATCCAATGTGACGGTGATCAGCCGGGTTGACCTGGAACATTCCAATGTAAAAACCGTAGGTGACGTCCTCACGTCCGTTCCCGGGGTGAATGTGACCAATCAGGGGAGCGCGCATAGTACGCTGGTGGATATTCGCGGGTATGCCGATGCGGCGGTGTCCAATGTGCTTGTGCTGGTGAATGGCCGCAGGACGAATCCTATGGACATGTCCGGGCCGGACTGGCAACAGATCCCGATAGATTCTGTAGAGCGTATTGAAGTGATCCGCGGCGGAGCTTCGGTGCTTTATGGGGATAAGGCAAGTGGCGGAGTGGTCAATATTATTACAAAAGAAGGCGTTGGTAAGGATACGGCAACGCTTTTTTCAGAGGTTGGAAGCTATGCTTCCCAGAAGTACGGCGTTGAGGCTTCGGGTGCCAGAGAAAAACTTGCGTATTATCTTTATTCGGATTATTCGGATATGAAAGGGTATCGTGATAACAGCTGGATCCGTGCCAAGAATGAGCAGGCGCGGTTTTCATACACAGTGAATGATCAGGTAAAGCTTGGTATTGAAGGCGGCACGCATCAGGAAGATTATGGGATGCCCGGATATCTCAGGGGTAGTGAATTGTTGGCTGTAAGCCGGCGAGGGACATTGTCGCCCAATGACAATGGCCATACGGCGGATGATTTCATCAAGATTTCCAGTGAGTTGACGCCGGTAGATGCACAGGCGCGGTACGGCAAAGTTCTGGTGGATTATTCGCATCGGGACCGGCATGCCTATATCTGGAATTGGTACGAAACCGCGGTGCCGCCCACGTTCTTTGCGTCCAAGAGTTTAATTAAAAGTGACGGGCTTACGATCAAGCATGTTTGGGACGGGGATGTTGCCGGGCGAAAATTGAATACGGTAACAGGGGTTGATTATTATAATGATCGTAATCATATTCTCGCCAGTTCTCCGGCAGGTGATGGGGACAATCTGACGATCACGAAAAGATCGGTGGGTATTTATACCCATTCGGAATATGAAATGATGGATCATGTATTTGTGAATGCCGGGGCCCGTCACGAAACCGCGCAGTATATGTTCGATCAGTATAATGTGACGGCGTATACCACTCAGACACCGCGCGTGAATGTGTATTCCGGCGGGATGAAATATGAATACGCCAGGGGCTCCAATGTTTTTTTTAATGCGCAAAAGACTTTCCGCTTTCTCGCTTCCGATGAATGGTACCAGACCTGGACAACACCTCCGCAACTGAATCTGGATTTGAAACAGCAGGCCGGCATGGATTATCAGATGGGTGTCAAACATAATGTGAATGACGTGCTCGAGGTATCCGCGACACCATTTTTGACAGTGAACAAGAATGAAATATTCCTGGATTATTTGAATGGCGGCGTTAATTCCAACTATGGCCGCACGCGTCGCAAGGGCATCGATGTTGGGCTGAAATTCGATGCCTGGAAACTTGTGAAGCCGCCGTTGTTGCGCCATTGGGATATTTTTACGAATTACGCGTATATGGATGCCCGTTTTGACAAAGGAGCTTACGGGGCAAAGCTGATCCCTCGGGTGCCGAGGCATCTGGCGACGCTGGGGATGGACGCAGGCCTTACGCAAAGCCTGTCCTGGAACCTGACAGGCCGGTGGACAGGCGCGCAATATATGAACAATGATACCCTGAATGCGTATCCGCGCATCAAGCCGTTTGCTGTAGTTGATACCAAGGTTTCATACAAGATGAGAATGAATGTGGATGTATATTTCGGCATTAACAATCTTTTGGATGAGAAATATAATAGTTATACCAGCGTAGATACCACAGGCGCGTATGGTGACGTCGGCATGTCGTATAATTATCCCGCGCCGGAACGTAATTATGTGATGGGAATGAAGTGCGTATTTTAATGTTTTAAGGATTATAAGATGGGGGCGAGCCATTTTTCGGCATCGGCAATGGTCCAGCCTTTGCGTGCGGCATAGTCGAGCATTTGGGCACGGTCAATCGGGCCGGCCGTGAAATATACGGAATCAGGGTGTGCAAAGTACCATCCGCAAACAGACGCCGCAGGTACCATCATCAGGCTTTCGGTAAGCGTGATCCCGGTATTGGCTGTAGCTTTAAGCAATTCAAAAAGTGCAGGTTTTTCCGTATGATCCGGACAGCAGGGGTAGCCCGGTGCCGGACGGATGCCGCGGTACTTCCCGGCAAAAATAGCATCGTTCGTAGCCTGTTCATCCGGAGAATAGCCCCAGTAGCTTTTACGGACCATTTCATGAAGCACTTCGGCGAATGCCTCTGCCAGGCGGTCAGCCAGAGTTTTGACCATCATGGTTTTATAGGCATCGTTCTTGTAATATTGGACAGCGCCTTCAATATTGATCCCGCCGGTGGTCGCGAAAGCGCCAATGTAATCAATACGCCCGGAAGTCCGAGGAGCAATAAAATCCGCAAGAGAATGAAAAGGCTCGTGTTCAAGGTTTTTAACGTTTTGTTGACGCAGGAAATGAAGCGTGGCGATTGTTTGTGTGCGGGATTCGTCGGCGTAGACATTCACGTCGTCGCCATCGGCATTGGCCGGAAAGAAACCGGCAACCCCGTTGCATTTCAGGAGTTTTTTGGCAATGATCTCGTCGAGCATGGCCTGTCCGTCTGCGAGAAGCTTGGCCGCTTCTTTGCCTTGTTCCGGATGAGCCAGGATCTGCGGATAGCGGCCTTTCAGCCCCCAGCTTAAAAAGAAGAACGACCAGTCCAGTTTTTCACGCAATGAGCGGATATCAAAGTCTTTCAGAGCTTTAACGCCGAGGAATGAGGGCTTTTTGATGTCGGCATGCGCCCAATCACAGGTAAAATGCTTTTGACGTGCCGTGTCAAGGCTGACAAGCCGGCGCTGCCCTTTTTGTGTTTCAAAACTTAAGCGGATGGCCGCGTGTTTTTGATCCAGTTCTTTGGCGTAAGATGTTTTCAGTTTCGGATCGATCAGGTCACGGCAGATCTGCACACTGCGTGAAGCATCTTTTGCGTGAACGACCATGCCGTTATAGGCCGGCGCGATCTTGACCGCCGTATGATTTTCAGATGTCGTAGCGCCTCCGACCATGAGCGGGATCGTCAGGCCTTCTTTATGCAGTTCTTTGGCCACATGGACCATTTCATCTAGAGATGGTGTGATCAGGCCGGAGAGGCCGATGATGTCAACGTTCAGTTCCTTGGCCTTTTGAATGATCGTGGCGCACGGCACCATAACGCCGAGGTCAATGACCTCAAAATTGTTGCAGGACAGGATGACGCCGGTGATATTCTTACCGATATCATGGACATCGCCCTTAACGGTTGCTAAAAGGACTTTTCCGGCGTTACGCGCGACACCGCTCGACTTTTCTTTTTCCAGGAAAGGCTGTAAATAAGCCACAGCTTTCTTCATGACGCGGGCACTTTTAACGACTTGTGGTAAAAACATTTTTCCGGAACCGAAAAGGTCGCCCACCGCGTTCATGGCGGTCATCAGCGGCCCTTCAATGACCGTGACCGGGGAGCCGTATTTTTGACGCGCTTCGTCCACATCCTGATCAATGAAATCCGTGAGGCCTTTGATGAGAGCGTGGCGCAAGCGGCCTTCGACCGTGTCTGAGCGCCAGGCAAGGTCTTGAATATCTTTTTTACCTGTAGACCTGATATTTTCCGCAAAAGCGACAAGTTTTTCGGTGGCATTACCAGCGCGGTTTAACAAGACATCTTCAATAAGGGTCAGAAGGTCTTTCGGGACCTCATCGTAGACGCTGATCATCCCGGCATTCACGATCCCCATATCCATGCCGGCCTTGATAGCGTGATACAAAAAAGCGCTATGGATGGATTCCCGTAAAGCATCGTTCCCGCGGAATGAAAAAGACACATTGCTGACCCCACCTGAAATGCGCACATGGGGGAGGGTGCGCTTGATCGTGCGGGTGGCTTCGATAAAATCCACGGCATAATTATTGTGGGCGTCAATGCCTGTGGCCACCGCGAAAATATTCGGGTCAAAGATAATATCTTCAGCCGGGAACCCGACGTCATTGACTAAAATATTGTAGGCTCGGGTGCAAATATTGATTTTGCGCTGTTGCGTGTCAGCCTGGCCTTCTTCATCAAAGGCCATGACCACGACCGCGGCCCCGTATTTCCGAAGCAGGCGGGCGCGTTCTTTAAAAATGTCATCGCCTTCTTTCAGGCTGATGGAATTTACAATGCCTTTACCCTGAATACATTTCAGGCCCGCTTCGATCACGTCCCACTTGGAAGAATCGATCATGACCGGCACGCGTGCAATATCGGGCTCGCTCATGGCAAGGTTCAGGAATTTCACCATGGCGGCTTTGGAGTCGAGCATGGCTTCGTCCATATTAATATCAATGACCTGGGCGCCGTTCTCGACCTGCTGACGCGCGACAGCTAAGGCGTCGTCGTATCTGCCGTCAATGATGAGCCTGGCGAATTTTTTGGAGCCCGTAACATTCGTGCGCTCGCCGATATTGAGAAAGTTCATGCCGTCGCGAAGGATCAAAGGCTCAAGCCCGCTGTAGGAAGATACAGGGGCCAGAGTCGGACATTTGCGCGGGGCCAGGCCTTTGACCGCCGCAGAGATCGCACGGATATGATCCGGGGATGTCCCGCAACAGCCGCCGAGGATATTAACGAGGCCATCCTGGGCAAATTCTTTAACGAGTGCCGCCATGTCATCCGGTGTCTGGTCATAGTGGCCGAATTGATTGGGAAGCCCGGCGTTGGGATAAGCGCTGATAAAAGTATCCGCGTTCTGGGATAGTGTTTCAATGTGCGGCTTCATATCCCGGGCGCCGAGCGCGCAATTAAAACCGACAGCGAGAGGATTTGCATGCTTCACGGAGATCCAGAAGGCTTCAGCGGTTTGTCCGGAAAGTGTGCGGCCGGAAGCATCTGTAATTGTTCCAGATAGCATGATAGGAATGGGTTTCTCGGCCGACTCATTATATGAAAGCGCGGCGAAGATAGCGGCCTTGGCGTTTAACGTATCGAAGATCGTCTCGATGAGAAGGATATCAACCTGGCCTTCTGCAAGTCCTTTGATCTGTTCGCCGTAGCTTTCTTTTAACTGGTCAAAATTAACGGCGCGAAATCCAGGGTCATTCACATCCGGTGAAATGGAGGCGGTTCTATTCGTAGGGCCGATCGAGCCGGCAACAAAGCGGGGGCGTGTCGGATCTTTTTTCGTGTATTCATCGGCAGCGGCACGCGCCAGTTTTGCAGAAGATACATTCAGTTCATGGACAAGCGCTTCCATATGGTAATCCGCCATGCTGATGCGATTGGCGCTGAAGGTATTGGTTTCGATGATGTCTGCGCCGGCGGACAGGTATTCCTTATGGATGGCGCTGATGACATCAGGCCGGGTGATGGAGAGAAGGTCATTATTGCCTTTCAGGTCGCGGATCGAATCCTTAAAACGCAGGCCGCGGTAATCCGCTTCGTTAAGATTATACCGCTGGACCATGGTCCCCATGGCGCCGTCGAGGATCAGGATCCGTTCTGCAAGCAGTTTGGCAAGGGGAGTATTCATTAAAATTTTATTCATGGCTTAAACATTAATAGAAAGATATATTAAAGTCAATATGTCTTCATCTTGTTGCGCGGATAAACACAAAGTTCAAACATTCTTCCACCATAAGCTGTTCTGGCTTGTTTTGGCGACCCTTGCGCTGCTTGGCGCGTCCTATGGGTTTTCTTTTCTGGCCGGATTCCGGCAGGCTTTTCTTGCTTACGGGCGCATGGTGTTTTGGCCACTTGTGCTGGGGCTCATGCTCGGCGGCCTTATCGATTATTATGTGCCCCGGGAATATGTTTCCGTGATCCTTTCCGGCAAGCGCAAGCGCAATATCTTTTATGCTGTCGTCTGGGGATTCCTGATGACGCTTTGCAGCCACGGTATTCTGGCGCTGGCGATCCAGTTGTATAAAAAAGGGGCGGCTCCGTCTGCGGTTGTCGCCTTCTTGCTGGCCAGCCCGTGGGCGAATTTTCCGCTGACGCTCATGCTCGCCGGATTCTTTGGCCCGCTGAAGGCGGCATATATTATTCTTGCGGCGATCGTTGTTGCCTTGGTGACGGGGTGGATATTTCAGGTTTTTGAACAACAAGGGATGATCGAGGCTAATCCGCATGCCGTGGATGTTCAGGTGGATTTTGATATGGCCGCGGACTTTCGCGCACGAATGGCGGCGCAAAGCCGTTTTGATCTACGCTCCGATGCCCGTGGTATTGCCAAAGGCATCTGGGAGTTGAGTGAAATGACGTTATGGTGGATCATGTTGGGGATGATACTCGCGGCAGCGGCCGGCACATTTATTCCACCGCATATTTTTCATCAGTTCATGGGCAAGAGTGTCGGCGGCATGATCACAACGCTGGCGGCAGCGACACTGATCGAATCCTGCTCTTCGGGGACAGCGCCGCTGGCGTTTGAGATCTATCGTCAGACCGGAGCGCTCGGGAATGCGCTGGTGTTTTTGATGGCCGGAGTTGCGACTAATTATACGCAGATCGGTTTGTTGTGGGCCAATGCCGGGCGGCGCACAGCGCTGTGGCTACCCGTGATCTGTGTACCGCTAATCTTGATTTTTGGGTATATTGGGAATAAAATATTCTTTTAATTTTCAAAAACCAGGAAAGAGGTGTTCTATGAAGATTTTTTATGCCATGGTTGTCGCGGTAGTTTTAGTATGTTCCGGAGTTGCGGCTCAGGCGGCGCCAGTATATACCCCGGACAAGGTTCATTCATCCATTGATTTTCTGATCACGCACATGATGGTGGCCAGGGTTTCAGGCGCGTTTACGGATTATGACGGGGCCATTGAATTCGACCCGAAAGAGCCGGCATCCATGAAAGTGGATTTTACCGTGAAGGTGGCGGGAATAGACACGAAGAATGAGGCGCGTGATCATCATTTGCGCAGCGCGGATTTCTTTGATGCTGAAAAATATCCCACGATCACCTTTAAGAGTAAAAAGGTCGTTGCGACTGGTAACGGGCAGTATGCGGTGACGGGTGATTTGACCATGAAGGCGGTTACCAAAGAGATCACGATTCCGGCAACGCTCCTTGGGCCGGTGAATAATCCGATGGGTGGCGGGCAGATGATCGGCGTTGAAACGCATTTTACCGTGAATCGCCAGGATTACGGGGTGAGTTGGAATAAAGCGCTCGATAACGGCGGGATCATGGTCGGGAACGACGTGGATGTTCGCGTGAATCTGGAAGCGCATTCAAAATAAACCTGAATTGTGCCTATGAAACGGATCGCCGGGTGTATTATCCTGTGTCTTCTCGGAGCAACGCTGACTGGTTGTGCCGGGCTTAGAGACTATGACAGCGCTTCGCCGGTGTATAAAAATCCGTCCGATCTGTACGACCGGGCGTTTGCCGCGCATGAAGGCGGGCAGTACGCGAAAGCCAGGGATCTTTTTCATGAGTATATCGGAGAATTTTCGAATACGCTGGTTTTCAAGTCCGCGCTGTATTATTTGGCGCATTGTTACCAGAAATTAGGCGAAGACCGCGAGGCGCTGGTGTTGTACAGCCGGATCGTGGATGCGTATGGTGAGGATGATTTCTGGGGCGCCCAGGCCATGAAACGCATCCAGCAGATCAAAGAGGGGCAATAATGGTGCCAGGCACCATTTCTTTTTTCCGACGGGAAAGAGTGGTCATATGAAGAGGGTCCATGAAGCCGCAATATAGGGAATCTTCAGAAAAAAGCGTTTCGCTTGACCCGGAACAATGGGTTGATGCGTATGGCGATTATCTTTTCCGTTATGCCATGATGCGCCTGCGCAATCGCGACCTGGCAGAAAATATTGTTCAGGAAACGTTTTTAGCCGCGCTTAAAGGACGCAAATCTTTTGGCGGAAGGTCGGCCGAGCGTACCTGGATGATCGGTATTTTGAAGCACAAGATCATTGATCATTATCGTAAGGATTTTCGCGAGCGCCCGGTTACAGACCTTCAGGTTATGCAGACGGACGAAGAACAGACCATCGACGGGTTTTACGATGCGCTGGAAAATCCCAAAAAATATCCTAAAGACTGGATGCCGGATCAGCAGGCGATCTTAAACGCCAAAGATTTTTGGGAAGTATTTCACGGGTGCCTGGGGTATTTGCCCGCGAAGACGGCGCATGCATTTACAATGCGCGAGTTGGATGATATGCAGACCGCAGACATTTGTAAGGAGCTGGGAATATCGCCTACTAATTTATGGGTCATGCTTCACCGTGCGAGGTTGCAGTTAAGAGAGTGCCTTGAACGTAACTGGTTTGACATAAAAAAATGAACTGTTCCAACTGGGAAACCGAAACAAAACTTCCTCTTGTCACGTCCTGCAAACAGGCGGCGCGTCTTTTTTCGCTTTCACTGGAGCGGAAACTGACGATCCGTGAATATATTGTCATGCGTGTGCATTTGTTCATGTGTAAAACCTGTACGTTTTATGGAAATCAGGTCAAAGCCTTACGTGCGATCTTTATCCGTCATGAAGAAGTCCTTTCCAATACTCCGGTATCCTCTGATGACCAGCTTTCGGATAAAGCCAAAATGAAGATCAAAAAGTCATTGATGTCGAATGATGATCTCAGCTAACATCTACGGCTGGCCCGGCTACACCCTTAAATCCGCGGATATTGAACTCGGCCTTGTGCCGGATCTCGGCGGGCGAATTCTGTCCTTAAAGTTTTGCGGTGAAGAGCTTTTATTTATTCATCCGGATGAGCCGCGCGTCTTGCCTGACTTGCGTTCAATGAACAAAAATCAGGCGTTTAAACGTGATTTCGGTTTTCATTTGTGGGGCGGAGATAAGGTGTGGATTGCCCCTGAATATGCCTGGAGAGACGGCATTCCGCCATTGGACCTTGACGCGGGCAGGTATGCGTTTAAGACCTTGGAAGACGCCTGTGTGATGACAAGCCCAATATGCCGGGAGACAGGGCTTCAGATCGTCCGGTACGTGCGCCTCGAACAAAACGGGGATATTCAACTGGTTGATGAAGTGCATAATCTTTCGGATAAGCCCGTTCTTCGGGGACTTTGGAATGTCACCCAGATCAAAAAGCCTTTTGATGTATATTGGGACGCAGATATTGTAAACATCCGTTCGTATCATCTTGAAGACCCAACGCTGCCGGATCTGAAGATTGTTCCGCAAGAGCTGAGCGGTTGGGCGCATATCCCGTGCCGGAAAGACGGTTATTTTAAATTCGGCGGGAATTTGCGTCAGGGCAGGATCATGGCCGTGCGAGAGATTAAAGATGACATTATTGCGTTTGCCCGTACTTTTGAGATCGATCCCGGGGCCGCGTATGCGCATCGCTCCATGGCTGAGGTTTTTAATCATAAAATACTGCCGTACGGAGAGGTTGAGGTCCATGCGCCTTTAACCGAGATCCCTCCGGGAGAGTGTACGCGGTTCGTACAGTCCTGGCGGTTGATGGCTTTTTTGCGCAGTAGCAAGATTGATGCCGTTGCGTCCAAGATTTTTACCGGGAAGTGATTGACAGGTATCCCCGGAAAGCCAATAATAAGGTTAATCAAGGAGGCTATCATGAATAAATATTTAATTCTTTTAGGGGTTATGTTCGTGGCCTGTTCCGGGGCGGCTTATGCGCAACAAGCCATTGAAATGGGTGTTGGCGATTATGCACTTCATCAACCAGTTGAATATCCCCGTTTT
>JADFWS010000031.1 GCA_015234065.1 Candidatus Omnitrophota bacterium | reverse complement strand
TGCCGAAAGCGAAGCGTTAAACCGAAGGAGACGGCGAAATTTGCCGCGAACGGATAGGTTCCGCAGCCGTATTCAAGAGTTACAATTCTTTCATAGTGCTAAATATGTACAGAAATTCTGCGATTCCTCAGCCTTCGGCTTCGGAATGACACACAGACCTCTCAATTGGCTAAACATTTACAAAGAATGTATGGATAAGCCTGATCCGGTGGTAAAATATAGAAAAAGCGGGGTAGGCATGGCGTTGACCGGATTAAAACAGAAGAAAGTCCTGATCGCAGAAGATGATCAGTCCAGCCAGTATCTGATGAAGCTGGTGATGGAGGATCTTGGGTTTTCGGCGGTGATCGTGTCCAACGGGCAGGAAGTGCTCGACCGGTTGAAGGCTGAGGCGTTCGACCTGATCATCATGGACATCAGGATGCCGATCCTCGACGGGTACCGCGCCACGTCGATGATCCGTCATGAACTTAAACTTGACCTGCCGATCATTGCGCTTACCGCGCACGCGATGGATTGGGTGCCGGCCAGATGTTACGCGGCAGGCATGAATGGATTTATTTCCAAGCCCATCACGGATCTTAAGAAACTCAAGGATGCGATCCTCGAGCAGTTAAACAGGCCAGAGCCGCCGCAGGCCTGATTTTTCTTCCTCTTTTCTTCTTCGTCGTGCTATATTATCCCGCGTATTTTGATGTTATGGTTGTTGTGACAGAGATTTCAAGTGTTCATATCGGGATGTAGCGCAGCTGGCTAGCGCACTTGCTTTGGGAGCAAGGGGTCCCGGGTTCGAATCCCGGCGTCCCGACCATTATTTTATTGAGTTTTATCGGGATTCGAGGGAGCCCCGCTGGATGCGACGAACAGGAGCATCCTGAAGGCGGGGCGGATGGCCGACCCGAAGTGAGCGGCGGGCTGCAAAGCAGCCCGGGAAGCGAACGGAGGGCGCCGAATCCCGGCGTCCCGACCATTATTAGAATGTTGTATGACGAGGAAGCTCTTGAGTAATGACTCAGGGGCTTTTTTGTTGTATAGCGGTTTTGCGGTAGCTTCCGTAACTCTTTTGCGACAGCGTCAAGAAAGTCTGGTATAATTAACTTCCATTTTCACGATCTGAGGCGTACGTTTGCTAGTCAGTTTGTGATGGCGGGGGCAGACTTAAACACGGTCAGGAAGTTTATGGGGCATCAGGATATTACGATGACATTGCGGTATAGCCATTTTGCTTCGAGACATAAGCAACGAGCGGTTGATTTGTCGGTGGCGGCTGTGTGATTGATGGTATACTTTATCGAGAAGATAAAGAGGAGATGCTTGAAAGTGAGGAAATAGCGATGGAAATTAACTGGAAGAAATACATTCATTCAAGTGCTGATGTCCTGGTAGGTAAGCCTGTCGTTAAGGGCACTAGATTGTCAGTTGAATTCTTGCTTGGTTTGTCTGCTAAAGGTTGGACAGAAAAGCAAATTTTAAAGAATTATCCGAGCTTAACGGCTGAAGGGTTACACGCTGTTTTTGCATTTGCCGCACAGTGCCTTAAAGAAGAGGCTCTTTTTGAATTATCTGCAAGGTGACCTGTGAATTTTCTGGCGAATGAAAACATCCCTTTGGATACTGTGAATTTGTTAAGGCGTTCTGGTCATGAAGTGGTCATGATAGTGGCAGAATGTCCGGGAATGAAAGACATTGATGTTCTCAAACGAGCGGTACATGATAAAAGCATTTTACTGTTATTGAAGAGGACAGGGTAAGGCAAAGAACGCTTTGAATTATGCCCGTGTATCTTGAAAAAGGCTTGATGACACTTTAAACGCCGCAATGTGCAACTTTCCTGTTGATATATGCCTATGAAACGCGATCATTCCAAACTTCTTTGTGACCTCAGTGAGCTGACCGCCCTTTTTACCGACACGACCAATCTCGACGGGCTTCTTCAGAAGATCGTAGACATGATCGCGCTGCACATGGACGCGGATGTGTGCTCGGTGTATCTTTATTATGAGGACAGCCAGGAGCTGGTGCTGAAAGCCACGCACGGGCTGAATCCGGAGTCGATCAATAAAGTCCGTCTGAAATTGGGTGAAGGGCTTACCGGTGTGGCGCTTAAAGAGCTGCGCCCGGTGTCGGATGGCGACGCCGTGAACCATCCCGGCTTTCGTCATTTTGATGGCATCGGCGAAGAAAAGTTTGCTTCTTTTGTCGCGGTGCCGATCATGCGCGGCCAGACACGCGTCGGCGCCATGACCCTTCAAAGTATTCAGAAAGATGTATTCACGCCCGATGATGTGAATGTGTTCCGTGCGATCACATCCCAGATGGCGACGACGATCGAAATGACCAAGCTTCTTATGTCGCTCGAGCGCCCGGCGGCCGCGCCGGTGGCGCATAAAAGCGTTCCGGAATTCAAGATGGTGAAGGGTCGTATCGGCGCCGAGGGTTTTGCGCTCGGGCCTTTGTCGTTCGTCACGCGCACAGCCTGGGAAGAGTGCGCCGTCCGCAGCGCCGGCAGGCCGCTGACCCTTGCCGATTTTCATCAGGCGGTTTTGGCGACAGAAAAAGAACTCAAGGATATGCAGCAGGCGATCGAAGAGAAGCTTTTTGATGTGGCTTCGCTCATTTTCTCGGCGCAGATCCTGATGTTAAAAGACCAGGCCATGCTTGGCGCCATGGAAGAACGTATCCGCAAAGGCGTCGCGCCCGAACAGGCGGTCACCGAAGTGGTGCGGGAATATGCCGGGCGTTTTGACCGGATGACAAATCAGTTTTTGCGGGAGAAGAAATACGATGTCATGGATGTGGGCAGCCGTTTGCTGAACAATCTCGTCGGAGTTTGTGATCGCGGGTCGTATGCCAAAAGCATTGTGGTGGCGCGTGAGCTTTTGCCGTCGGATGCGCTGAAGCTGAGCACGCAGGGCGTCCTGGGGCTTGTGCTGTTGTCGGGCGGCGTCACGTCGCACGTGGCGGTATTGGCACGCTCGCTTAATATTCCGCTCGTGATCGCGGATGAAGACAGGATGCTGGATCTGATACCGGGCACGCGGCTCCTGCTCGATGCGTCGCTGGGAAACATTTATATTGACCCTTCTGAAGATACGGTCCGGAAATTCCAGGAAAAAGAGGCGTTGAAAGTCAATGCGCTTAAAGTGGCGCCGTCGTTAAAAGATGAAACGCGCACCCAGGATGGCGTCCGGATCAAATTGTTGGCCAACATTAATTTGATCGGGGATGTCGCGGTGGCCAGGCAGTACAAGGCCGAAGGCATCGGATTGTACCGCACGGAATTTCCGTTTATGGTCCGCAGCGATTTCCCGACGGAAGAAGAGCAGTATGTGATCTACCGCCGGTTGGTCGAAAGCATGAAGGGGGCTGTGATCACCTTTCGCACGCTTGATATCGGCGGGGACAAGGTGTTGTCGTATTATGATGATCATAAAGAGGCGAATCCGTTCCTCGGCCTGCGTTCGATCCGCTTTTCTTTAAAGCATCGCGAAATATTTGTTCAGCAGGTACGGGCGATCCTGCGCGCTGGCCATGACGCGCCGGTCCGTATCATGTTCCCGATGATCGCGTCTGTGGATGAATTCACGGCGGCGCGCGGCCTGGTGGACGCCTGTATCATGGATCTTAAGGCGGAAGGCATTGCGCATCAGTCCAAGCCCGTGATCGGCATCATGGTTGAGCTTCCGTCGGCAGTTGAGATGATCGATGATCTGGCGCAAGAGGCGGCATTTTTCTCCGTCGGGACAAATGACCTGATCCAGTATACGCTCGCGGTTGACCGGACGAATGAGAAAGTGGCGGATATGTACCTGCCTTATCATCCGGCGGTATTGCGCTCGCTCAAGCGGATCGCGGACGCGGCGCTGAAATATGGGCGGGAAATATCCGTGTGCGGGGATATGGCGCATGAGGCGCGTTATATGCCGTTTTTTGTTGGGATCGGGATCCATGCTTTCAGCCTGGATGCCCGCTACCTTCCGCGTGTCCAGGAGCGCCTTCTTAGTTTGGATTCCGGCAAGGCGAAAATTTTCAGCGAAGGGCTTCTTCGGGAATCCCGGGTCGACGCTGTTTTAAAAAAGCTTGAGACATTGGCGCTATGAGCGAGGTTGATTTCATTCGGGTGTGGGCGCGGCGCATGGCGATCGCGCTGGCCATGGCGGGTACGTCAGCCGTGGCATGGCTGCATGCCGCGGCGCCGATCAATCTGACGACCGCGGATCTTGGCCGGCACATCCAAAATGGCGCGCAATTCTTTCTGCATCATCAGATCCTGTCCACGAATTTTTATTCATATACGCATCCTGAAACATGGGCGCCATGCCATCACTGGGGCATTGGGCCGTTGTTTTACGGGATCTGGAAAGCGTGGGACTTTTCCGGGCTGTCGTTCTTTTACGCCGGGCTCTTGACGCTGACTTTTTGGCTGTGTGTGTGGTCCGCACGGCGGGCATCGTCTTTCAGCGCCGCATTGCTCATGGGTTTGCTGGCCCTTCCGCTCATTGGATACCGTAGTGAGATCAGGCCCGAAGGCGTGAGCACATTTTTTATTGCCATCTATTATGTGCTGTTGTCTGAATACCGGATGAGGCGGCTGTCCGGGAAGTGGTTATGGGTGCTGCCGGTGCTGCAGATGTTTTGGGTGAACATTCATATTTTGTTCTTTTGCGGCCTTGTGATTCTGGGGATCTTTGTTGTCGACGCGTTCCTGTATCCCAAAGATCGGCAGCCACCGCGGGATATGTTAATGGTGCTGATCGCCTCGGCGGCGGCATGTATGATCGGCCCTTTCGGGCTCACAGGGTTTCTGGCGCCGTTATTTATTTTTAAAGCGTACGGATACAAACTCGCCGAGAATCAGAATGTCCTGTTCATGATCAAACGCTTCCCGGGGCGGTCGATCTATGAATATACACTGGTTGTTTTTGGTATGGGTGCGGTTCTTGTGGGTTTGCGCCTTTGGAACAAGCGCTTGCGCGACGGAGGGTTCATCGCGCTGGTGTTGTTCGTATTCTTTGGTTTTCTGGCGTTGAAGGCGGTGCGCATGATCGGCACGTTCGGTTTCCTGTTCATTCCGCTGGGGGCCGAAGGATTGTATAGTCTCGGAAAATACGGTGCCGGGCGTTATGAAAAAGTTTTTCACCGATGCGTGACGGCGCTTGCGGCGCTGATGCTTCTGGGTGCCTTGACCGTTCCGTATTTTTATCTTTCTCCTGTGCGCAAATTTCAACAAACGATGATCGCGGAGAATCCGGCGTATCAGAATTCGATCTTTCAGATATTGGTCCGGCCGCATGTTTGGGGAGGGCTGGCGTCGGGCGTGAACGGCGCGGCGGAATTCTTTAAAAGCCAGGGCATGAAAGGCCCGATCTTTAATAATTATGACATTGGCGGCTATCTGATATTCCATCTTTTTCCGGGGGAGCGGCCTTTTGTGGATAATCGCCCCGAAGCTTATCCGGTGACATTTTTCAGCCAGGTGTATGCGCCGATGCAGACCGACGAGGTTTTTTGGCATGATATGGTTCGCAAAGAAGGCTTTCAGGTGATATTCTTCTACCGTCATGATATGACCGATTGGGGCCAGCCGTTTTTGATCAGAAGGCTTGCGGATCCGCAGTGGGCGCCGGTTTATGTGGACGGGTATTCGCTTATTTTAGCCCGGCGTGGCGGCGTGAATCAAAAGGTCATTGATCAATACGAATTGCCCAAAGATATATTTAAGATAACGCATCCGTAGGGGCTGACTTTGTGTCGGCCCGAGATAAGAAACCAAATATGTTAAAAGCAGACCTGCACGTTCACACAAAATATTCCGCTAACCCCGCAGACCTTTTGTTAAAGAAGTTCGGCACGCAGGAATCCTATACGGATTTGACGGATGTTTATGCCCAGGCCAAAGCGCGCGGCATGGATTTTGTGACCGTCACCGACCATAATGTGGCCGAGGGGTCATTCAAACTTGTTGAGCTGTATCCGAAGGAGGCCTTTACCGGCGTGGAACTCACGGCCGCCTTTCCGGAAGATGGCTGCGCGGTGCATATTCTTGTTTATGATTTCACGCGTGAGCAGTTTGAGCAGTTGATGTTGTGTCGGCATGATATTTACGCGCTGCGGGATTATATCAAGGCTCAGAAGCTGGCGTATTCGGTGGCGCATGGCACGTATAGCGTGAATGGTAAGCTGACGCTGGCAACGATCGAAAAGCTGATATTGTTGTTTGACGTGTTTGAATGTATCAACGGCACGCGCGCGCAAACGTATAATCAATTGCTTAAGCGCGTGTTGAAAAGTTTGGCCCCGCCGAAGATCCATGAACTGGCACAAAAATACGGGATCGCGCCCATGAGCGAGGCGTCCTGGAACAAGGCCTTTACTGGCGGGTCGGATGAACATGCTGGCCTTTTTATCGGTGAAACATTTACCATGGCCGAAGGTGTCAACAAAGCGGATTTTCTGAACGCGCTGCGCGCGCGCCGGACGGATTGCGGCGGGCGCAGCAATCATTACAAAACGCAGGTATTTACATTCCTTAAGATCGCGTATGAAGCGTCTAAAGCGCGCCATCAGGGCCGTCGTTCCGGCAAGATCTGGGACGACCTGTGCGCCGCGATCTTCGACGGAAAACCTTTGGGGTGGAAGATCCAGCTCAAGATCGAGCAGATGAAACGCAGCCGCAAGGAAAAGAACCGCGCGGTGGCGCATCAGATGAGCGGCCTTGTTAAACGATTGACGCATGAAACCAATTTATCTCCGCAGGAACGCATTGACCTGATCTATAACACCATGGCTGCGATCGAGGATGCGTTTTTCATCATGAACGCCGAGGCGTTCAATGAAGGATTTAAAAAAGGGGATGTTGTAAAGATCTTGAGCGCGATCACCGCGCTTATTCGTTCGATCTTTTTGTCGTTGCCTTTTTTGGGGACATTTCGGCATTTGCATCAGTCGAGCGCGATCATGGAGGAGTTTCACCGGGCATTCCTGGGCAATGTGCGCCCCGAGGAAAAGAAGATCCTCTGGTTTTCGGATACGGTCGATGATCTGAACGGTGTTTCCGTGACACTGGACGGCTTTGCGCGGGAGGCGCTTGCCAGTGGCCTTGCGGTGCGGTTGGCCGCGGCCAAGGCAGAAGGCCGGGTGCACAGGGATTATCAGCTCGAACTTCCCGTGGTGTATGAGTATACGCCGGATTTTTATCCGAGCTATACATTGCGGTTCCCGTCTTTACTGAAGTCACTTGAACTTATTTATCAGGAACAGCCGACAGAAATTATTGTCTCAACGCCGGGGCCTGTGGGCTTGATCGGCATTCTGGCGGCGCGGCTTATGGGGATCCCGTGCCGGGGCATTTATCATACGGATTTTACGCGCATGACCGAGCTTGGTTTAAGCGGCGGCTCGATCGCGTCTTTGGTGCAGGGGTATATCCGGTGGTTTTACGGGCTGGTGGATGTGATCGGAGTCCCGACGGAAGAAACACGGCGTATGCTGGTCCAGCGCGGGCATGAAACCGGGCGTATCGCGCTTTTCCGGCGAGGGCTTAATCGCAATCTTATTGAGGCGGTTGCCACTCCGGCGGAGGCGCTGCGGGCGCGGTACGGGCTTCACAATGGTTTGACCCTTTTGTATACCGGGCGCATCAGCCGGGATAAAAGCGTGTTTTTTTTAGCGGATATTCTAAAAGAGCTTGCCGCCGGCGGGTTTGAAGCCAACCTGCTGATCGCAGGAGACGGGCCGGCATTGGAAGAACTGCGTGTGGCGCTTAAAGGGTTTCCGCGGGCGCAGTGCCTGGGGCTCGTCGAGCATCGGGACCTTGCCGGGCTGTACCGTATTGCCGATATTTTTGTGTTCCCGAGCACCATGGATACATTTGGTGTTTCTGTCGCGGAAGCGCAGGCGTTCGGTGTGCCGGCGCTGGTGACGAATGCGGGCGGCCCGCAGGAACTTATTATTCCGGGTGAGACGGGCGTTGTGCTAAAACCGCATGATGTGAAGGCGTGGGCCGGAGCCGTGGTGCGTTTAAGCGCCATGATGCACGATGACCCATCGAAGTTTGCGGCCATGAAAGACGCGGCCCGTGCGCGGGCCAAAGAATGTTTTAGCTGGAATACCGCGATGCAGGACCTTTTTTCATGATCCCTTTAGTAGCGGAAAAGAACGGCAGGATCTATGACCTCCCCGGGTATGAGGCCTGTGGCCAGGCGGGAGACCGCGTGGAGCTTCTTCGCCGGGAAGATATGATCCCGCTGCCGGAAGGCAGCAAGCTCTTTTTTCTTCCGGACCGGCATCCGATCGTGCGGAACAGTTCTTCGGGTGCGTATGAAACACCTGAGGATGTGTACGCAGTCGCGGCGTTTCTCCCGCCGGGGTATACGCAGTTTTTGACAGCCGCGTATAAAGAAAATAAGAAAGCGCAATTATTGCCGTTGTATGCGTATGGCGCCGTAGCGTTTTATAAAGAGGGTTTTTATGTGGCCGCCGCTCATGTTGATCGGCGTAAAGTGCATGACTTAGGCCAGGTGGACCGCCGCGAGCTCGACAAGAATATCCGCGCGTTTGGAAAAACGTCGAATCGCCTGATTAAACATTTGATGCATTGCGCGAAAGTCAGTTTTTGCCCGAATGCGGTGAACTTTTTCCTGGGGCGGTATGAATGCCCCTTGCCGACGTCGCCGCGTTGTAATGCTAACTGCCTTGGCTGTATTTCATTTCAGCCGAAAGGGTCGTGCGCACCGACGCAGTCGCGTCTGGGCTTTGTTCCAACGGCGCAAGAGGTGGCCGAGGTGGCATTGCGGCACATCAGGAATGTGCGTCAGCCCATCGTTAGTTTCGGGCAGGGCTGTGAGGGCGAGCCGCTCTTGTCTTTTTCGGTCATTCAGGAGGCGATCGCGTTGATCCGCCGGGAAACGCCGCGCGGCACGATCCACATGAATACCAATGCCAGTTTACCGGATAAGCTGGAAGCTTTGTTCGAGGCGGGGCTCGATAGTATCCGCGTCAGCCTTAACAGCGTGCGTAAGGCGTGCTATCATCAATATTATAAGCCGCAGGGTTATGTGTTTGAGGATGTGGCCCGGTCTATTAAGATCGCCAAACGCCGCAAGAAATTCGTGGCGCTGAATTATCTGACTATGCCCGGGTTCACTGACCGTGAGGATGAGTTTACGGCGCTTAAGGTATTTATCCGCCGGAATCAGCCGGATATGATCCAATGGCGGAATTTGAATTATGACCCTGCGCGGTATTTTCAGAAAATGCAGGTCGTTCATGACAGCCGCCTGCTCGGTATGGGCGCGGTGTTTGGCGGCCTTAAGGCTGAATTTCCGGCGCTGCAGCACGGATATTTTAATGTATTTCAAAAGAAAACAGGGATGTAAACATGGCACAGTTTAAAAAACCGCAAGGGTCACGGATCGTGCGTAATGCGGACACCATTGATGAGCCGAAAGCGCTTGCCGGGATGTTCGACGTATTTCGGGTCATCAGCATTGTTGCCAGCGGGTTGTTCATGGATTGGGGATTCCCCGAGGACCTGTTTGTTCCCAAGGGTGAACAGCGCAAGGTCATGGAGCTTGAAAAATCGTATGTCGTGTATATCGCGATCGATGAGAAGACACAGCGTATTGCGGCGTCTGCCAAGGTCGATAATTTTCTGAATGTTTGCCCGCTGGACGTGAAAAAGGATGACGCGGTGGATCTTCTTATTTGTGAGAAGACGGATCTGGGATACAACGTGATCATTAACAATGCGTTCCGGGGATTGTTATTTAACGACGGGATTTTTAAGCCGCTGGCTTTTGGGCAGCGCGTGCCGGGGTTCATCAAGAATATCCGTGAAGATGGCAAGATCGATGTCTGCCTTCAGAAGACGGGATATAAGCAGGTGCCGGACCTGGCGGGCATGATCCTGGATCACTTGAAGGCTGTTGGCGGAAAAAGCAAACTGACGGATAAAACGCCGGCCGATGAGATTTATAAGCTTTTTGGTGTGAGTAAGAAGAAGTTTAAAATGGCGGTGGGGCTTTTGTATAAAAAGAAGTTTTTGGCTGTTGAGGATGATGGCTTGCGTTGGCTTCCGCCGGCGTCGGCTGAAATAAAAGTTGCGGCGCCGGTCAAGCCCAGAACATTTGAGCGTATGTCCATCGGGAAAAAGGTTGAGGCGGCGTATGTCAAAGACGGAGGGCGAAAGGCGTGTTGACGAATAACGATATATTAAAAAAACTGCGTGTGGCGCTCATGTTCCGGGATAGCGATATTGTGGAGATCTTGAAATTGGCGGATTTTGAGACGTCGGAAGCAGAGCTGTCGGCTTTTTTCCGCCGGGAAGATCAGCCGAATTACCGCCCGTGCGGAGATCAGCTTTTGCGGCGTTTTTTAGACGGGCTTATTATCCGTAATCGGGGGAAGATGGAGCGCCGGGGCCCCGTGTCGGACCGGGCTTTGGTCCAGAAGCCGGATCAGGATTCGCATCGGGTTGCGCGGCCTGTGATGGAGAAGGTCGCCAAGTTCCAGCGCGGCCCGCGCCCGAAATAACATAACCTCCGGGGTTATGTCGCGTTTGTTGAAGTGGTTAACAACATTTTTTAATTTCAGGAGGGCGCATGTTCACAGACGACATTAAAAAACGGCTTTTAAAAGCCCAGAAGAATGAGATCACCGAATATGTGGTGTATAAAGAGCTGTCCGGGATCGTGAAGAATGAAAAGCATTCCCAGATCCTGCGCAGTATTGCTGAAGATGAATTGGCACATTACGGCTATTTTAAGAAAATGACCGGCATGGATTGTAAGCCCGACGGCATGAAGGCATTTTATTTTGTTACGATCTCTCGCTTTTTTGGGCTTAATTTCGGCCTTAAGTTGATGGAACAGGGTGAAGACCTGGCCCAGGACGACTATGCGGCGCTTAAAACTGGCGCGCCCGGGATCGAGCATGTGATGCAGGATGAAGAGCGGCATGAAAATGCGCTCATTGATATGATCGACGAGGACAGCTTGAAATATACCAGTTCTGTGATCCTGGGGCTGAACGACGCGCTGATCGAGCTTACGGCGACAGTCGCGGGGTTCACACTGGCCTTGCAGAATACGAAACTGATCGGCATGCTCGGGCTGATTACCGGGATCGCGGCCGCGATGTCCATGGCCGCGTCGGAATATCTGGCCACCAAACACGATGAAGAGGATAAGGATCCGGTCAAGGCGTGTTTATATACGGGCATTTCCTATATCGGTGTCGTGGCCGTTCTGGTCATGCCGTATTTTCTGTTCACGAATATTTTTGTGAGTTTGATACTTACCATTTTGCTCGCCGTGTTGACGATCTTTGTTTTTACGTTTTATGTGTCCGTGTCGCAGGAGCATGAATTCAAAAGCAAGTTTATCGAGATGGCGGTGTTGAGTGTTGTGATCGCGGGCATCACGTTTTTGATCGGCCTTGCGGCGAGGACGGTTTTCGGGATCAGCGTTTAAGAATCTTGGGTATAACAGAAACAGCAGTCAGGAATAAATATGTCAGATCGTGAAGATTCCGGGGTTGACCTTCATCATATTGCGCGTGAGGCCATGCTGCGCTACGGCTTTGAACCCACGTTCCCGTTTCAGCTGCTGCGGGAAGTCAAGGCGCTGAAAGAAGTGACAACGTTCGGCAAGGATCTGCGGGACCTGCGCAGCCTCTTGTGGTCGTCGATCGACAATGCGGATTCGCTTGACCTTGATCAGATCGAATATTGCGCGAAGGGCCCGGCCGGGGAGATCGACGTCAAAGTAGCGATCGCCGACGTGGATCTTTTCGTGCCTAAAGATTCCAGGGCGGATGAGCATGCGGCCGGGAACGGCAATTCGGTGTATACCGGGATCGAAACATTTCCCATGCTGCCGCAGCATTTGTCGGAAGACCTGTCGTCGTTAAAGGCGGGGGTGCTTCGAGTGGCGGTTGTGGTCGAGTTTGCGGTCATGAAAGACGGCAGTATCCGCCAGGGTGACATTTATCGCGCGATCGTCGAGAATAAAGCCAAGCTTGTGTACGAAGAAGTGGGCGCGTGGCTGGAAGATAAAGGCCCGGCGCCGGTTATTTTTGAACAGATCCCCGGGCTGTCCGAGCAGATCCGCCTGCAGGACGAGGCGGCGGTCCGGCTGAAGGCGTTTCGCCTCGAGCAGGGCGCGCTCGAGCTTGAAAGTTTGGAAACAAAAGCGATCAAGGAGAACGACGCTGTCGTGGCGCTGGTTCTGCCGCAGGAAAATAAAGCGCAGTATTTGATCGAGAATTTTATGATCGCGGCGAATCGCACGGTCATGGACTTTTTGTTCAAGGCCGGTGTCCCGGTCATTCAGCGTATTGTGCGCGTCCCCAAGAATTGGAAAGGTATGGTCGAGCTTGCGGCGACGTTCCATGAAAGCCTGCCGCCCGAGCCGGATGCCCGGTCGCTCGCGAAATTTCTTATTAAACGCAAGCTCGCGGATGCGGTGCGTTTTCCGGACCTGTCCCTTGCGGTCGTCAAGCTCATGGGCCCCGGCGAGTATGAGATGCTCGAGCCGGGTAAGCCGCCGGTCGGGCATTTCGGGCTGGCTATTTCTGATTATACGCATGCGACCGCGCCGAACAGGCGTTATGTCGACGTGATCATCCAGCGCCTGCTAAAGGCCGCCTTGGCCGGAAGTCAATGCCCGTATAGTGTCCAGGAATTGACACAGCATGCGCAGTGGTGCTCTGACCGCGATAAGGCGTCGAAGAAGGTTGAGCGTTTTATGCGCAAGGTTGAGGCGGCGGTGCTTATGACGGGCCGTATCGGTGAAATATTCGACGGGATCGTGACCGGAGCATCGGACAAAGGGACGTATGTCCGCCTGATGGATCCGCCGGTCGAAGGCAAAGTGGTGCGCGGCGCGGAGCGTATGTATGTAGGTGAAAAAGTGCGCGTTCAGCTGCGCGACCTTGACCCGCGCGAAGGGCATATTGACCTTGCCCGCGTCAGGTCGTGATCTCTAATAGGACAGGACAAAAAATGTTTGAACAGTTCCCCAAGCAAAGGCCTGAGCTTCCCCCGATCTATCGGGAGATATTCCAGAAGCATTATCTGGAGAACCGCGAGGGCTTATCGCGGGGGTCGTCTCTGACGCGCCGGATGGAGGCGTGGATGCATCAGGCGGTTGCGCGCGATGTGTGCGGGTTAAGCGGAGACCTGTCCACGCTTGAGATCGGCGCTGGAACGCTCAATCATCTGCCTTATGAGAACAATGTCCGCGTGTATGATGCGATCGAGCCGAATGAAGCGCTGGTGAAGGCCTTGCCGGAACGTCGCGGTAAAGTCCGGGATTGTTATCGCGATATTTTTGAAGTGCCGTCAGGCCGTTCATATGGCAGGGTCATTAGTATTGCGACCTTTGAGCATTTGACCGACCTTCCGGCGGTCGTGGCGCGTGCCGGGATGTTGTTAAAGGATGGCGGCAGTTTGCGTGTCGCGATCCCGAACGAAGGGCGCTGGCCCTGGACGCTCGGTTACCGGCTGACGAATGGCCTCGAATTCAGGCTGCGTTATAAGTTGGATTATGATGTTATTATGAAACATGAGCATGTGAATACGGCAGATGAGATCGAGGTGGTGCTGCGGCATTTCTTTGCGGATATCCGCTGCCGCGTGTTCGGGCTTACGCGCGGGCTGTCGTTCTACCGTTTTTATGAATGCCGTATGCCGGTGCGTGAGCGCTGTCAGGCGCAACTAAGTTCGGGTGGGAGGCATTAATGGATCTGTCGATTGTTTTACCCGCGTATAATTGCAAGAACATGGCCGAGCGGCATCTGCGTATTTTGCATGATCATTTGGCCGAGGTGTTCGCTGCGTTTGAGATCCTGGTTGTTGACGACGGAAGCCGGGCGGAAGAGCGCCTGGACCCTGCGGCGCTTCCCGCGACAGTGCGCGTCATCCAGCTGGAAAAAAATTGTGGCAAGGGCGCGGCCGTGTGCCGCGGCATGCTCGAAGCTAAAGGCGCGGTGCGTATTTTTACAGATATTGATCTGCCGTATGAACTGGCGGCTATTCCGTATGCGTATGCGCTGATCAAAGATAAGGGGTTTCATTTTGTGGCCGGCGACCGCTTCTTGCCGAGTTCCAAATATTCCAACACGCTTCCTTTTACCCGCCAGATCGCGAGCCGGATCTTTTCAAAATTTGTGACCCTGTTCATTATCGGCGGGATCTATGATTCCCAGTGCGGGTTCAAGGCGTTTGCCGCGCCGCTTGCCGAGGCGCTATTTCCACTGCTCACGATCAAACGTTTCAGTTTTGACGTCGAGATCTACTATCTTTTATTAAAATATAATATTGTGATCCGGCGTATTCCGGTCTGCCTGCATGACCAGGAGCGTTCGACGGTCAATTTACTCAAGCATTCCATTCCCATGGCCTGCCGGATCATGACGATCCCGTTCAAATGGTATTCCGGAAAATACAGCTCGGGCGCGATGCGTAAATTCCTCGACGGGCCATATTGGGAAAAGGCGGCATCTTAGCATGAATAAACTTCTGGCCGCCATATTGACCGTGACTATTTCGATCGTACTGACGCTGATCGCGGCCGAAGCTGTTATTGCGGTCGTGAAGCCCGCGCCGACGATCTGCAAGATCGATGTCTCCACGGATTTTGGAGCCTACGTTCTTTCGACGAACAGGAAGCTGGTGTACGTCGGCAAGCCCAATGGCCCGGGGATGAATCGTTATGGGCTGCGCGGGAAGGAATACCCCCTGCAAAAAGGAAATAAGAAGAGGATCGTGTTCATGGGCGATTCGGTGACCGACGGGCTTAATGTGTCGGGAAGGTTTACAGACCTTCTTGAAAGAACGGTTGGTAACACCTACGATATCATCAATTTTGCGGTGAACGGGTACAACCTGATCCAGGAGGCTGAATATTTAAAGGAGCTCGGCGTTAAATTTGCGCCGGATTATGTGCTGTTCATTGTTTGTGCGAACGACCTTGATGTGGCGTCCGGCATTGTGAACACGATGGGAGAGACGAAAGGTTCTGGCGGGCTTTCACTTTTGGAGCAGTATCGCAATGCCCAGGGCCTGGCGGATGATGTTTTTTCGAGGTCCAATATTTACCGTTATATTAAAGCGGTCGCCATATCCCGTCAGGCAGAAAAGAAGATCGCGGATGAGGGCGGGTTGCATGTGTTGACGCGCCCGGACGTGGATGCGGCCTTGCATCAGATCAATGATCTGGCGCGCCAGTATCATTTCAAGCCGATCTTTGTGTTTGTCCCTCAAATGTGTGACGCGTATGAGGTATCCCGGATGGCGGAGTATCACGCGGCGCTGCAGGATCAGAAGGCCCCGATACTTGATCTTGATGTTTTAACAGACAGGCTTATGCCAAAGCCGCAAAAGTACCGGCTGTTCCTTGGCGGAAGCCACTGGCATTATAATGAAAGCGGCCACCGGTTCGTGGCAGCTTTACTGTTGGATTTCATCCGGTCTGGCGGCCTGGACACCCTGCAATAAAATATTCTTTTTTGATCACGCCCTATTTAAGCCGGTCCAGGCGGTAACGATTGCGCAGGTCTTTCTTTTGTTATACAATGCCGGCCGTGATGGTATATTTATGTTGGTTATTTTGCAATTCATGTCCCCGTAGCTCAGTTTGGATAGAGCATCAGCCTTCTAAGCTGAGGGTCGCGCGTTCGACTCGCGCCGGGGACGCCATTTCATATGTATGAGGCCAGAAATGCGTTTAGGACATAAGATCATGTTAGGGGTTCTGGGGGCGGCTGTTATTTTGACAGCGGCTGTTTATGTGTATTTAAATCAGAACGGGCGCCGGATCTTTAATGAGCAGGCGAGCCTCATGACGAATCGCAAGGTTTCGGTGGAGGCGATCCGAGCCGCACTGCCCGCCGCGGTTGAACTTGATGGGCTCAAGGTCGAGGGTTTGTTAAGCGCGCGCCGCGTCCGTGTGGATCTCGATGCGTGGGCATTGTTGGGCGGCAAGGTGCATGTGCTGTCTGCGGAAGTGGATACACCCGACCTTGTGATCGACCAAAGCGCGGTGTCGGGGGCGGACGAGGGAAAGAGTGGCGCGGCGGTTCAGGGCGCATCCGGCGCGGCATCCGCTTCGGCGTCGAGCGCTGTGGCGCGGCCGTCGAGTGCGCCGATCATTTTGGGTCAGTTGACCATACGTTACGGAACGATCCGTTTTCACAGTGCGGCGAATAAGCGTGATTTTATCCTGGAAAAAGTTGAGGCTGTTTTGCATCAGGTGCCGCTGGATGAAGCGACGCCGGTCAAGACAGATCTTTTTGTTACGGCATCTTTGGAGAAAATAAATGCTCCGTTCGTGGGGCATTTTCTGAAGGCCAAGGGTTGGTTGAACTGGGCGGCGCGCGGCATGGATGTGTCGGCCCAGGCGATCGATGACAATGGCCATGTGGGTATGGACGCGCTGCTTAAAGGCGCGGGAAATGATCTTCAGGTAACGGGGACCATGCGCCTGGCAGGAAGCCAGCAGCCGCAGGCT
>JADFWS010000030.1 GCA_015234065.1 Candidatus Omnitrophota bacterium | reverse complement strand
CGGACATGACGGCTGTTGGCATTATTCCTGCTCGCTGGGCATCGACCCGCCTTCCCGGGAAAGTGCTCGTGGATATTTGCGGTAAGCCCATGATCGAGCATGTTTGGCTGCGGGCGAAAAAAAGTTTAAAGTTGTCGGATGTGATCATTGCGTGTGATGAGCCGCAAGTATTTGAGCGGGTGAAAGCGTTTGGCGCAAGCGCGGTGTTGACGTCCAAGGATCATCCGTCGGGGTCAGACCGGGTGGCAGAAGCGGCCCGCAAGACCGATGCGGATGTGATCGTGAATATTCAGGGCGATGAGCCGTTGATCGATCCGCGCGTGATCGATGCGTTGGTTGATGTGCTTGCCCAGGACAAAAGTGTGCCCATGGCCACCGTCGTGAAACGGGTGAAGTCGTCGGAAGAGTTTGATAATCCGAATATTGTGAAAGTCGCGCTCGATAACAAAGGTTTTGCGCTGTATTTCTCCCGGGCCGGGATCCCGTTCAAGCGGGATGGCGAACGGAAGGATTACTCCGTGTATTTCCGTCATTTGGGCATTTACGCGTATCGTCGGGATTTCTTGCTGGAATATTGCCAGTGGCCAAAGTCTTTCTTGGAACAGGAAGAAGCTCTCGAACAGCTGCGCGTCCTGGAAGCGGGCCACAGGATCAGGACGGTTGAAACGGATGTTGAGACGATCGGCGTGGACGCCCCGGAAGATGTTCTGAAAGTTGTTCAATACTTGAAAGCGAAGCCGAACGCATGACAACAAAAAATGTGACCCTCGGGAATATCACGTTTGGCAACAAGGCGCCGTTTGTCCTTATTGCCGGGCCATGCGTGATCGAAAGCCGTAAGGCGACGGTTAAAATGGCCGGTGATCTGGTCAAGATCGCGCGCTGCCTGAAGGTGCCCTATGTGTTTAAGGCCAGTTACGATAAGGCGAATCGTACGTCCATCAATGGTTTTCGCGGCCCCGGTATCGACGAGGGGCTCGATACGCTGCTCGAAGTGAAAGAGCGTTTTGGCGTGCCGGTCTTAAGCGACGTTCACGATATCATCGAGGTGGATTGGGCGGCGCAGGTGTTGGATATTTTACAGATCCCGGCGTTTCTGTGCCGTCAGACAGATCTGTTGCTTCATGCCGGGCACACGGGCCGTATCGTGAATATCAAGAAGGGGCAGTTTCTGGCGCCGTGGGATATGGCGTCAGTGGTTAAGAAAGTGGAATCAACAGGGAATCACCGCATCCTTCTTACGGAACGCGGGGTGTCGTTTGGATATAATAATTTGGTGACGGATTTTACAGCGTTTGAGATCATGGCGCGGACGGGCTATCCGGTGGTATATGATGTGACCCATAGTGTTCAGCAGCCCGGCGGGCTTGGAAGTTCGACGGGTGGGCGCAGCGAATTCATTCCGCTGTTGGCGCGTTGCGGGATCGCGGCGGGTGTGGCGGCGGTATTTATGGAGACGCACACGAATCCCAAGAAGGCGCTGTCAGACGGGCCGAACATGGTGGCGATCAATAAACTGGAACCGCTGCTGATCGAGATGATGAAGATCGACAAGATCGTTAAGGGTTGATTTTATGCCATTGAAACGTGCTAAAGAAGTGCTGGAGATCGAAGCGGCGGCCATTCGGGCGCTCGTGAGGAATCTCGACGGGCAGTTTACCAGAGCGGTGGATATTCTTGCGTTGTGCAAGGGGCGCGTGGTCGTGGCCGGCATGGGAAAGACCGGGATCATCGGGCATAAGATATCCGCGACGCTTTCGTCGACAGGGACGCCGAGTATTTATATGCACAGCGCAGAAGCGGTGCATGGCGATCTGGGGCAGGTAACGCGCAACGATGTGGTCATTCTGATCTCATCGAGCGGAGAGACGGAAGAAACGGTCCGCCTGTTGCCGCTGCTTAAGAAAATCGGGTGCAAGACAATTGCCATGACCGGCGGCAAGAAATCCTCCCTGGCTAAATATTGCGACCTTGTTTTGGATGTCAGTGTTCAAAAAGAAGGTTGTCCGCTGGGCCTGGCGCCGATGGCATCCACAACAGCGACGCTGGCCATGGGTGATGCGCTGGCGGCATGCCTTGTTGATCGTAAGAATTTTAAACGTGAAGATTTTGCGTTCTTCCATCCTGGCGGTAGCTTGGGCCGGCGATTATTGCTGACCGTGGGAGACATTATGCGCCAGGGCGATCATTTTGCCAATGTCCGCGAGACCATGCTGGTCAAAGATGTTCTTCTGAGCATTACCCGGGCCAGGTGCGGCTCGGCGTGTGTGGTAAATAATAAAAAGAAATTTGTCGGGATTTTTACGGATGGCGACCTGCGCCGGCACATTGAAGAAGACGTGATGGTGTTGTCTCGTCCGGTAAAAGACGTGATGACGCGTAACCCGCTGACGATCACAAAAGATGCACTGGCGGCGGCGGCATTTGATATTTTGATGCAAAAGAAAGTGGATGAGCTGCCGGTCGTGGATCGGCACGGCGCGCTTGTTGGATTATTGGATGTTCAGGACCTTTTAAAGGCAGGGCTCGCGTGAAGCCATCAGCCCTGAATAAAATTAAAGTTGTGGCGATGGACGTTGACGGCGTTTTGACGGATGGCCGGATCGTCTATGATGACAACGGAAAAGAACTTAAATTCTTTGATGCTCACGATGGGTGCGGCATTAACCGGGTGCGTCAAGCCGGGCTTAAGGCGGCGGTCATTTCTGCGCGCGGCTGCCGTGCGGTCAAGGCGCGGACGGATGATCTTAAGATCGACGCGGTATATCTTGATGCGTATCCGAAGATCACGGCGTATGAGGATATGCTGAAGGCTTTGAATGTCCAGGATGATGAAGTATGTTTTATTGGCGATGACCTTCCTGATCTGCAGATCCTTAAACGGGTCGGGTTTGCTGTCGCGGTGGCCAATGCCGCGCCAGAAGCGTTGAAGGCCGCGGATTATGTTACTAAAAAAACCGGCGGCAGAGGCGCGGTGCGTGAAGTCTGCGAAAAGATATTGAAGGCGCAGGGGAAATGGACGGGCGAATGAGTCGACGGACAGTTGTTCTTTTATGGATGATGGTGCTCCTGTGCCCATCGTTGGCTGTTGCCGCGGATGCGGTGCCGGCCCTGAATTCCGTGCTTCCTCCCGAGGCCAAAGATGCGAACATGCCGCAACAGATGGAAGGTTTTAATTTAAGCGGGTATTCAGACGCGGGTGCCAAGGCGTGGGACATTAAAGGCGATACTGCGGATATTGATGCGGCCAAGGTGGCGGTCACTAAAGTGAACGCCAATTCCTATGGCCAGGAAGATACGAATCTGAAGGCGGAAAAAGGGGTCATTAATAAAACGACAGGCGATGTTCATCTTGAGAACAATGTGGTCATTACGTCTCAAAGCGGCGCCACGATGAAAACGGATACCCTTGACTGGGCGAGGAACAAAGACCTGGTCCGGACAGATGACAAGGTCGAGCTGCAGAACGAGACCATGAAAGTCGATGGTACGGGCATGGAAGCGCATCCGTCGCTGAAAGCCGCGACGTTGCAGAGTGATGTGACCGCGAATATTCAGTCAGAAGGCAAGGACAAGACCAAGGACAATCGTATTCAGATCACTTCTGATGGCCCCATGGAAATGGATCAGAATACGCAGACCGCGGTCTTCACCGAGAATGTGGTAGCTGTTGAGATGACGAGCGGCAGGACTTTGACGGCAGATAAGATGGTGGTCCGTTTTAATGCCACAACCCAGAAGATCCAGGAGATCACCTGCACGGGCCATGTGTCTGTCAAGCAGGGGAACAATGTGACGTATTCCGAAGGGCTTGTGTATAAAGCGGATGAACAGAAGATCGTTTTGACAGGACGCCCGAAACTTATTATTGATCCGGGCGACCATTCCACGAAAGATACATTGAGTTTTTAATGAGGTTTTCATATGGATTTGCTTGAAGTCAAGGATCTGGTAAAAATTTATAATGGCCGGCGCGTGGTGAACGGGCTGGACATTTCTGTCGGGCGGTCCGAGATCGTCGGGCTGTTGGGGCCGAATGGCGCCGGGAAGACCACGTCGTTCTATATGGCGGTCGGGATCATCAAGCCGGACGAGGGAAAGGTGTTCTTTGACCAGGAGGATATTACAGACAAGCCGATCCATGAGCGCTGCCGTCTGGGCATGGGGTATCTGGCGCAGGAACCCTCTATTTTCCGGAAACTGACGGTGGAAGAAAATATCATGGCGGTCCTTGAGACGCTGGATATTGGCCCCCGGGAACGTAAAGCACGCCTGGAGTCGCTTCTGGAAGAGCTGAATATTGCGCATTTGGCCAGGAGTAAGGCCTATACGCTTTCAGGCGGAGAACGCCGGAGGCTTGAGATCACACGGGCGTTGGTGACGAACCCGTCATTTCTTCTTTTGGACGAGCCGTTCTCCGGCATAGACCCGATCGTAGTGGCAGAAGCACAAGAGATCATCAAAGACTTGAAAAAACGCGGTTTGGGTATATTATTAACCGACCATAATGTCCGTGAAACGCTTTCGATCGTGGATCGGGCGTATCTTGTCGCCGAGGGCAGGATCCTGATCTCAGGTACAGCACAGGATTTGATCAATGATTCAAAGGCCAGGCAGATCTATCTGGGTGAGAAATTCTCAATGTAAGAAGTCAAAAAGGAGCCGTTGTTCATGAAAGTGTCTGTGAAGAAAGTTGATGCATTACGCCGTGAAATGACCTTTGAGGTCCCCAAGGAACGGGTGACAAAGAAACTCGATGAGGTTTTAGCGAATATTGTCAGGCATGCCAAGATGCCCGGATTCCGTCCGGGGAAGGCGCCCAAGAATATGGTGGAGTCGGCCCACGGGAAAGTGGCGCGTGAGGAAATGCTCAAGAACCTGATCCCTGAAGTCTATCAGGAGGGGTTACAGCAGGAAAAGCTTGATCCGATCGATTTCCCGATGATCGACCAGGTGGATATGAAAGACGGGCTTTTGAAGTTCCGTGCGACGATCGATCTGCGCCCGGACGTTGACGTGAAGAATTACAAGGGCTTGAATGTTGTAAAAAAGAGTTCTGATGTGACCGAAGAAGAGGTCAATAAGAGCATTGATTTCTTTAAAAAAGGCCGTGGTGGGGATGAGAGCGCGCCGATCGATGATGCGTTTGCCAAGAGCCTCGGGTTCCCGGCGCTGGAAGATCTGAAAAAGGCGATCAAGCGCAATCTGGAGATGGACAAGGAGCGCCAGAACCGCATTGAGATGGAAAATCAGCTCATGGATGCCCTTCTGAAGAATGCCAAACTGGACGTGCCGCAATCGCTCGTGGCTCGGCAGCTGGAAATGCGCCTGGATGATTTTCGCAACCGTATGAAGCAATATGGTGCGAAGGATGAGGATATCCAGAAGAAACTTGAAGAAAGTTCCAAAGAGCTGACATCTGCGGCCGAAAAAGATGTAAAGCTGTATTTGACGCTCCAAAAGATCGCGGAGATCGAAAAGATCGAGGTCAAGCAGGGCGAGCAGGTTGCGGCAAAGGTGATCGAATTTCTCTTCAAAGAGGCGAAATGGGAGGAGCCCAAGGCATGATAAAAGCTAATCTGGTCCCAATGGTTGTTGAGAGTTCTGGTAATTCAGAGAGGGCGTACGATATTTTCTCGCGCCTGCTGAAGGAGCGTATTATTTTTCTTGGCACTGCGGTCGATGATGTGGTGGCCAGTCTTGTTGTGGCGCAGCTTTTGTTCCTTCAGTCGGAAGATCCGGACCGGGATATCAGTTTGTATGTGAATTCGCCCGGCGGTTCGGTCACCGCAGGGCTTGCGATCTATGATACGATCCAGTTCGTTAAGCCGAAGGTCAGTACGTATTGTATCGGCCAGGCGGCGAGTATGGGCGCGGTGTTGCTGGCGGCAGGAGCTACCGGCAAACGGTATGCTTTGCCGAATGCCCGCATCATGATCCATCAGCCCTGGGGCGGAGCCGAAGGAACGGCAAGTGATATTTCGATCCAGGCCCAGGAAATATTGCGGATGAAAGAAAACTTGTCAAAAATCCTGGCGCATCATACGAAACAGCCGCTGGACAAGATCCTTAAAGATTCTGACCGCGACTTTTTCATGTCCGCGCAGGAAGCCAAGGATTATGGCCTGGTTGACGAAGTGGTCACGGCATTACCGACGACAACAAAGAAATAATGAATGACAAGGAAAGATGCTATTGTTATGAAAAAGAATTTGCTGTTAACTCCCGGGCCGTCGAAAGTCCCGGTTGAACTTTGTGAAGTTTTAGGCCAGCCGATCATCCATCATCGCACGCCGCAATTTCAGCAGATCCTGAAAGATGTGACCGAGGGGTTGCGCAAGGTCATCGGAACGTCGAGCGATGTGTATCTTCTCGCATCATCCGGAACCGGAGCCATGGAGGCCGCGGTCGCCAATCTGGCGTCTCAGGGCGACAAGGTGATCACCGTGGAGTACGGAAAATTTGGCGAACGCTGGGCGTCTTTGGCCAAGGCATACAAGCTGAATTATGTGACGCTTAAGATCGAATGGGGCCGGACGATCACCCCAGAAGAAGTAAAAGCGGCTTTGGCCCAGCATCCGGATGCCAAGGCGATCTTTTTAACACAGTGTGAAACATCGACGTCGGCAACACCTGATCTTCAGGCTATTGCGGCGGTTACACGCAATACGTCGACCGCGCTTGTGGTCGACGCTGTAAGTGCCCTGGGAACCGAGCCCATCCAAATGGATGCCTGGGGTGTTGACGTGGTCTGTTCAGGGTCCCATAAGGGCCTTATGCTTCCGCCGGGTGTTGGCATTGTGGCGGTATCCGCGAAAGCGATCGCCATGATCGAGGCCTCGACGAATATCCGTTTTTATTTCGACCTGCGCAAATCGCGCAAGGCGCTGGCCGATACAGATACGCCTTTTACACCGGCGATCAATATTATCATTGCACTCGATGCGGCACTCAAGATGTTATTGACGGAGGGCCTTGATAAGAAGCAGGCATACTATTTAAAAATGGCGCAGGCGGTCTGGGCGGCGGCAGAGGCGCTTGGGCTTAAGGTTTATGCTCAGCCGGCGTATCGTTCCCGCGGGCTCACCGCGATCCTGATCCCGGAAGCGCTAAATCCCAAGAAACTGGTCAAGATCATGCGGGATGTGCACGGGATCACGATGGCCGGCGGCCAGGGCGATCTCGACGGAAAGATCGTGCGTATCGCGCATATGGGCGCGGTCGATGAGTATGATGTGTTAACAGGTATTTCCTGCCTTGAGAAGGTCCTTAAGGAAGCGGGGCATAAATTCGAATTGGGCGCAGGCCTTGCGGCAGCGCAGAAGGTGCTTAATAGTTAAGGGGTATCATTATGACAAAGATCAAAATACTGGTAAGTGATAAGTTGGCAGAAGAAGGTTTGAAGATCCTCAAGGAGGGCGATATCTTCCAGGTGGATTGTAAATATGACCTGAAGCCTGAGGATTTAAAGAAGATCATCGGCGAGTATGATGCCTTGATCGTGCGCTCTGGCACGCAGGTGACAGAAGAGATCATTGAGGCGGCATCCCGCCTGAAGGTGATCGGCCGCGCGGGCGTCGGGCTTGATAATGTGGACCTCAAGGCCGCGACGAAAAAGGGCATTATCGCCATGAATACTCCCGGGGGCAATACGACTTCGACGGCAGAACATGCCTTCAGCCTTATTATGGCCCTGGCGCGTAATATTCCGCAGGCTCACGGCTCCATGAAGGCGGGAAAGTGGGAGCGCGGCAAGTTTCAGGGTGTTGAACTTTATGGTAAGACGTTGGGCGTGATCGGCCTCGGGCGTATCGGTTCGACGGTGGCGAAGTTCGCGCAGGGGTTTGGCATGAATATTAAGGCGTATGACCCCTTTTTATCCGCGGAAATGGCAGCCAAGCGCGGTATTGCGGTCACAACATTCGAAGATCTGATCAAGAACTCGGATTTTATTACGATCCACGTCCCTAAGACTGAAGAAACTGCCGGCATGATCGGGGATAAAGAGATCGAAATGATGAAAAAGTCGGTGCGGCTGGTGAATTGTGCACGCGGCGGGATCATCAATGAAACCGCTCTTGCCAAGGCCCTTGAATCCAAGCGTATTGCCGGGGCGGCACTTGACGTGTATGACGAAGAACCGCCAAAGCCGGATCTCGCCGTCCTTAAATACGACACGTGTGTCTTGACGCCGCATTTGGGCGCATCGACGGCAGAGGCTCAGGTCAATGTCGCTATTGAAGTGGCGTATAGTGTCCGCGACGCTCTTTCCGGGAAAGGCATCAGGAATGCGGCGAATTTTCCGTCGCTTGATGCCGAGACATATAAGACCCTTGAGCCGTATATTGATCTCGGGGATAAGCTCGGGAAGTTTGCCGGCCAGCTTGTTAGCGGCGGTATCCAGAAGATCAAGATCACGTACAGCGGGATCCTGACCAAATACAATGTGATGCCCGTGACCATGTCTCTTGCGTATGGGGTCCTTAAACCGATCCTCGTTGATAATATCAATGCGATCAATTCGCTCGATATTGCGAAAGAACGCGGCATTGATGTTCAGGAGATCCATTCGAATGCCGAGGGGGAATTTGTCAATTGTGTGGCACTGGAGATCGTGACCGATAAAGAAACACTTCAGGTTTGGGGAACATTGTCGTCGAATCAAAAGCCGCGTATTGTACGGGTCAATAATGTGTATGTCGAGGCGGTTCCGTCAGGCAATATCCTTTTTATCCGTAATAATGATGTGCCCGGGATCGTGGGTGCCGTGGGGACAGCGCTCGGTGATGCCAAGATCAATATCGCGTACATCACGTTCGGCAGAGAGAAACAGGGCGCGATGGCGGTCAGTGTGGTGAATGTGGATAGCGATATCCCGGTGAATGTGCTCGAAGGGTTCCGTCGGAATAAGGACATTCTTTTTGTGAAGATGCTTAAAGTGTAGTTTCAGGCGCTGCTGTTTATGATCGATAATTGGGTTGTTCTTGTCAGTCTTGGGCTTAAAGATGCGTTCAATCCTTGCTGGCTTACGGTCATGGGGGCTGTTGTTCTTGTTCTTTTAATGTTAAGGAATGATCGTCGGGCGGCAGGGACGTTCTTTCTTTTATGGATGATCCCGTTTTTGTTCCAGAGCTTCTTGTTATCCGCCGGGTTCTGCGCGGAGATCATTCTTCTATATGCGTACCGGCTCAGTGTTCTTGTGGTTCTGGTTCTTTTTGCGTTCCTGTTTCTTGCGACTGGTATATCTTTGTTCAAGAACTGGCAGGCCATGTATACAGGGAAAGCCGCGGCAGATATCCTGAGCCGTTGGCCAGTGTGGAAGAGTGGCTTGGCCATTAGATTTATAGCGGTTTTTGGTGGCTTTCTTTTCGCCGTGTTTGCATATTATTGGTCTTCGGATATGTTGATCTTGCAAATAGCGAATGAGATGCTCTTGCCGGGGCGTTTTACGGAGACACTTATAAAGTTAAGCATTTATCAGGTAGCGCGTTCACTGCCGATCATGGTGGTCGGTGGCGGTTTGCTGTATTTTCTTACGATGGAAAAAGGGCGAGGATTATTGCTGAAGCACCTTAGGAGCGCGGTGGTGATCGGGTCAGCTTTTTATCTAGGGTTGGGCGTTGGGTTGTTAACGGTATTTTGGAAAAACATTTGAACAAAGGTCATTGAATGAATATCGCAGTGGTGGGCGCCCAGTGGGGCGATGAAGGCAAGGGGAAGCTCATTGACATTCTCTCAAAGGATGTTGATGTTACAGTCCGGTATCAGGGCGGAAGTAATGCGGGGCATACGGTCATTGTGGATCAGGCCCGTTATGTATTCCACCTGCTTCCTTCAGCGATCCTCCGTTCGGGCAAGGTTTGTGTGATCGGCAACGGCGTTGTGGTTGACCCCAAGGCGCTGTTGGAGGAGATCGACGGGCTTAAGGTGCGCGGCATTAAAGTGACGCCGCAGCAGCTGAAGATCGCGGTCAATAGCCATGTGGTGATGCCATATCATCGAGTCCTTGACGGGCTTCGGGAAAAGATGCGCGAACATAAGATCGGGACAACAGGCCGCGGTATCGGGCCCTGTTATGCGGATAAAGTCACGCGTTGCGGCATTCGCATGGTCGATCTTTTAAACCCCAGGGTTTTTGCGGCAAAGTTGAAAGATAATCTTCGCGAGAAGAACGAATATTTCAAGAAGGTATTTGGCCAGCACGGATTTCAGGCAGATCCGATTTATCAGGAGTATATGGGTTATGCCCGGCGCCTGAAGCCGTATGTGTGCGATACGGCGCTGTATGTGAATGAAGCGATCAGTCAAAAGAAGTCCGTTCTTTTCGAGGGTGCGCAGGGCGCGTTCCTGGATATTGACTTCGGGACGTATCCTTTTGTAACATCTTCCAATACGATTGTTGGCGGGGTTACAAGCGGAAGCGGTGTTGCTCCGACGAAAATCGATAAGATCATTGCGGCGGTTAAGGCGTACACGACCCGTGTGGGTGAGGGGCCGTTTCCGACGGAGTTTGATAAAAAGATGGAAGAGGTGATCCGCACGAAAGGCAAGGAGTTCGGGTCAACGACCGGACGCGCCCGCCGCTGCGGCTGGTTCGATAGTGTCCTCGTGCGTTATGCCGCGACGATCGGTGGGTTTGATGAGCTCGCGATCATGAAGCTCGATGTTCTTGATGAACTTGAGACGATCAGCCTGTGTACAGGGTATAAATATAAGGGAAAATTGCTCAAAGATTTTCCGCATGATTATGAGGCTATTTGTAATTTGAAGCCTGTGTATGAGGAAATGCCTGGATGGCAGACTCCTCTTGGGCAGATCCGTTCATATAAGAAACTTCCGGTGAATGCGCGCCGTTATATCGAACGTATGCAAGAATTGGTGGGCGTCACGATCAAGTATGTTTCGATCGGGTCGGAACGTGATGAGATCATTGTCCGTTAATTTTTAATCAAAGGAGCCTTAAATGGTTAAGAAATTCTCGGCGCTAGCATGTGTGCTTGTCCTTGTGTTGTCTTTGGCATCTTCAGGTTGTACGGTCATCCTTCAAAAGGGGCGCCGAACAGATGTGGAGAGGATCTCGCGCCTTAAAAGTGAATTGTCCGAATTAGACCGCGCCAAAAAAGAACTTGAGGATAAGCTTTCCCAGGAAATTGCTGACAAGCAGGTCAAAGTCGAGATGCTGGAGAAGGGCCTGGTGATCACGTTCGTTGCGGAAGTTCTTTTTGATTCCGGGAAAGCAGATCTTAAAGGCGATTCTCTGGAGAAGCTTGACAAGGTTTCCAAAGTTGTACTTTCGGTTGTGCCGGACCTGAATATCGGGATCGAGGGGCATACTGATAACGAACCGATCAAGTATTCCGGATGGAAATCGAACTGGGAGCTTTCGTCAGGAAGGGCCTTGAGCGTGGTGCATTATTTGATCGAAAAGGGGCTGTCTCCCGAGCGCCTGGCCGCTATTGCGTATGGTGAGTTTCGTCCGGTCGCGTCGAATGACCTTAAAGAAGGAAAACAGAAGAATCGCCGGGTCGAGATCGTGATCCTGCCGCGCGTGGTCAAGAAAGTGGCGGAAGAAGCGGAAGCTAACGGGAGCTAAACGTGAAGAACATTATTTTTTTCATGATTTTTCTGATCGCGACGATCAGTATTATCCTTGTCGCAAGGTTTCATAAAGAGAAGGCGGTCGTGACGGCGGATCTGGAGCAGGAGCGTTACAGCAGGATGTCGGCGGAAGAAGACCTCCAGAAGAGTGAATACCGTATTAAAAAGCTCGAGGCAGAACTGCAGACGACGCAGGTTAAGCTGGCCAAGATCCAGGAAACACTGGATAAAGAAAAAGAGCAGAATAGCGGGCTTAAGACGCAGGTTGATCAGCTGGGTGAATCAAAAGATAATTTGGAGCGGACACTGAAGGATGCGTTGACCAAGAAATTAATGCTTGAGGAAGAGCGCAAGAAGCGGGCTGTTGAGGAAGCGCGAAGGGCCAGAGAAGCTGAAGAGCGCGCAGTTCATGAGGCTCAGGTGAAAGCCACAGAAGCGGCAGAGGCTGCGGCAAAAGCGGCAGCGGCAGCGGCAGCAGCCGCAGCGGCGGCGGCAGCCCCTTCGTCAGGGAAATAAGGTTTTCAGGTGTGATGTGAAGGTCGCAAAACGAATGTCGGCTGGCGCGTATGTTTTTGGCGGGGGATTGCAAATCCCCCTTTTTATTTGTTAAATCAGGGAGCGGGGATCATGGCGCAGGAAAGAACAGCAGGCCTGACAAAGAATCTTTCCGGAGATCTTCCGCGGCATATTGCCATTATCATGGATGGTAATGGCCGCTGGGCCAAAGAGCGCGGCTGGCCGCGGACTCAGGGGCATCTTGAGGGCGTTAAGCGTGTGGATGAGGTCGTCAAAGCCGCATCGGACATGGGGATCAAGGCCTTAACGCTCTATACATTTTCGACAGAGAATTGGACGCGCCCCGAGGCTGAGGTTTCCATGCTTATGCAAACACTGGTCTCCGTGATCGCCCAGAAGCTTAAGAAACTTCATGCGAATGGCGTGCGCTTCAGGTTTTCAGGACGGCGTGAAGGGGCGCCTTCCGCGGTTCTTGAGACCTTTGACAGGGCCGTTGAATATACACGTGATAATACCGGTTTGTTATTGAATATTGCGTTTAATTACGGCGGCCGGCTTGAGATCCTTGATGCGGTACGGGCACTGGCGCGTGAATGTATGTCCAACGTGACCACGCCCGAGGCGATCGATGAAAAAGTATTTTCAGATCATTTGTATACTAAAGGGATCCCGGACCCGGATCTTTTGATCCGTACATCCGGGGAGAAAAGGCTGAGCAATTTTCTATTGTGGCAGCTCTCGTATGCAGAGTTTTATTTTACGGATAAATACTGGCCGGATTTCACGCCGGATGAGTTTGTAAAAGCCGTCCGCGATTATCAAAGCCGCGGGCGCCGTTTCGGGGGAGTTGAAGCTTTAAAAGGAGGGGCATCATGAATTCCAAACGCTTTGTTACCGGTGTTATGGCGACGCTGATCGCGGGCTTTTCGATCATGAATGACTGGTCTTTTATTGCGCTGATCCTTTTCTTAACGATCGGCGGGTTGTATGAATTTTTTTATCTGATCAAGAAAAAGGATATCCCGATCTATAGTTATATGGGGATTTTTATCGGGCTGCTTATTCCGTTGACGATCTTTTTCCGTTTTGAGCTGACGAAGAATTGGGAGCTGTTATTCATTGTGTGCGCGTTTTTATCTATTTTGCTTCTTCAGTTCCATCGCGAGGATAACCGTAATGCTATTTTGGGGCTTTCAACAACTCTTTTTGGGGTCCTGTATGTTTCCTGGTTCTTGAGCTTTCTTGTCAAGATACGGCTTCTTTTGCCGGGCTGGAAAGGCGTTGAGCTTGTCGCGTTTATCATGATGGTGACAAAATCCGGGGATATTGGGGCGCTGTTGATAGGAACGTGGATCGGTAAGCATCCGCTTTTGCCAAAGGTCAGCCCTAATAAATCTGTTGAAGGGACGCTCGGAGGGCTTGTTTTCAGCGCATTGGTTGCGGTTCTTTTAAGGCCGTTTTTACCACCGGCGCCGTATTTTACTGTGCCGTATGTGGCGTTGATGGGATGTTTCTTCGGCGGGCTTGGCCAGTTGGGGGATCTTTCCGAATCTTTGATCAAGCGAGATTGCAATGTGAAGGATTCCGGCAAGCTTCTTCCCGGGATGGGCGGCGTCCTGGATATTATCGACAGCCTGTTGTTTTCGGCGCCGGCGTTTTATTTATATATGAGTTCCACACTTAATTTGTTGTGATGTTATGACGAGACGGCGTATCGCGATTTTAGGAAGCACCGGGTCGATCGGGCAAAACACACTTAAGGTTGTGAGGCATTGCCGGCCTGCTTTTGAAGTGAAGGCCCTTACGGCCTATAACAATATTGCTCTTTTGGAAAAAGATATCCGTGAATTCCGTCCTGAAATTGTCGCTGTTGCCAAAGCACATCTGCCGGCATTGCGTTCCCGTTGGAAGACGGTGCGTTTTATGGATGTTGACGAGGATCTGGATGCGCTTGTTGGGCGGCGTGATGTGGATATTGTGGTTTTAGCGATGACAGGATCTGCAGCGCTTGGCCCTTTTCTTGCCGCTGTCCGGGCAGGAAAGACCGTTGCGCCTGCCAATAAAGAAGCGCTGGTCATGGCTGGCGAGATCATTATGGAGGAAGCCCGGAGGTGCGGGAGCCGGATTATTCCAGTGGATAGTGAGCAGAGCGCTATTTTCCAGTGCCTGGAAGGCCAGCGGCGTGAAGATCTGAAACGTGTTATTTTGACGGCTTCCGGCGGGCCGCTCAAGGATATTCCGGTAAAGAAGCATCATACGATCTCTGTCGAGGATGTTTTGAAACATCCACGCTGGTGCATGGGGGCCAAGATCACGGTTGATTCAGCGACGCTGATGAATAAAGGGTTTGAAGTGATTGAGGCACAGCGGCTTTTCGGGCTTTCTGTTCATGAGGTGGACGTCGTGGTGCATCCTCAGGCGATCATTCATTCAATGGTTGAGTTCTGTGACGGGTCGGTTTTGGCGCAGATGGGGGTGGCGGATATGTGCGTGCCGATCCAGTATGCACTTACGTATCCCCGAAGGCACAAGGGAGCGCGCGAATCGCTGGATCTGACGACCGCCCGTATATGTACGTTTGAGAAGCCGGACATGGTGAAATTTCCGTCGTTAAAGTTGGCGTATATGGTCGCCGGTAAAGGGGGGACGTTGCCGGCGGTGTTGAACGCGGCTGATGAAGTGGCGGTCGAGGCTTTTTTGAAAGGGCAGATCAAATTTACAACAATGTTCAAGATCGTTGAAAAGACGGTCCTGGCTCACCGGAATGGTTCGGCAAAGAATATTAAAGAGATACTCGCGGCTGATGGTTGGGCGCGAATAAAAGCCCGAGAGGCGTTAAGAAAGGCTGCATGACATTTTTGATCTTTGTTGTTATTTTAAGCGTGCTCATTCTTGTGCATGAATTCGGGCATTTTTGGACAGCACGCAAGCTTGGCGTGCGGGTGGAGGAGTTTGCTCTTGGATTTGGCCCGAAATTATTCAGCTGGACCAGAAATGGTACCGAGTATCGCTTGTGTGCTATTCCTCTCGGCGGGTATGTGAAAATGGCAGGCGATGAGCGCATTCGAGTGCAGGGTAAGCCGGATGAGTTTTTTTCCAAGCCTGTGGGCCATCGGGCGCTGATCGCGCTTATGGGGCCGGTGGTAAATTTTATCTTTGCCTATCTTTGTTTTTGCATTGTTTTTATGGTCGGGCTCGTTGATCTCGACGCGTCTTCCAAAAATGTTCCGGCTAAAGTCGGAAAAGTAATGGCAGCTTCTCCGGCCGAACGTGCTGGCCTGCATGTCAATGATCTTGTTCTGCAGATAGACGGGAAGCCTGTTTCCAATTGGGGCGAAATGCAGGATGACGTGATGGCCTCTAAAGGAAAAGCGCGCACGCTTCTGGTGTCGCGAGAGAAGAAGAATATTGAGATTCATGTAACACCTGAATTCCAGCAGACAAAAGATATTTTTGGAAAAGAGCATGAAGTAAGCCGTATCGGCATTCAGCCCGGCAATCCTGATTCATCCGAACATTTGGTGATCAGAAAATACGGTTTTCTTCCTTCGTTTATTGAAGCAGGAAAAGAGCTGTGGTCTGTTACAGCCCGTACATATGAGGCGCTTTGGGAGATCGTGACCGGCCAGAAATCGGCAAAAGAAGGCATGACGGGGCTGATCGGGATATTCTTTGTGATTAAATTTGCGACGGCGGTTGGATTTGCATTCTTGCTTCATGTCGTCGGCGTTGTAAGCGCGAGCCTGGCTATTTTTAATGTTCTTCCGCTGATCCCGCTTGATGGCGGGCATTTAGCCTTGTTAGGGTTGGAAAAACTGCGCGGAAGGCCGCTGTCGGACAGGACAGATGACATTTTAGGCAAGGTTGGGTTTGCGCTTATTATTATGTTGGCGCTTTTTGTTTTTTATTTGGATTTTGAGCGCATAGGGTTGATCGATAAAGTCCGTCACTTTTTTGTGAAATAAGAAGGGGGATGCATGCCGCCGATAGAATTTGAGTATGAGGAAATAAAAGCCAGGCTTCATCGTTTTTTGATCGCCAAAACTGATTTCCTGAAAGTTAAAGATGCGATGAATGAGGATCAGTTAAGGTTCTTTGTTGACGGGGCGATCACCAGGCTCAGTCAGGAAGCAGCTCTGCAGGTCTCTTTTGAAATTCGTGCAAAACTGATCAGGGAGCTTGTGGGGGCGGTTGCGAGCCTCGGGCCCCTTCGTTCGGTCATGGATGATCGTGATGTCTCTGAGATCATGGTCAACGGGTATAAAAGCGTTTACGTTCAGAAAAACGGGAAAATGCAGAAAACAGGCATTCATTTTGATGATAATGCGCATTTGTTGCACACGGTCCAGAAGCTGCTGGCTGCCGCCGGGACGAGCCGTCGCGTGGATGAATCATCTCCGTATGTGGATTTTTCTATGGCAGATGG
>JADFWS010000002.1 GCA_015234065.1 Candidatus Omnitrophota bacterium | reverse complement strand
TCGACATAGATTGTTCCTACGGCATGGTGTTTAAAGGAGTTAAGCCGTCTGATCATACGACCGTGACCGTGGCCGGGTCTTATAAATAATTTACTTATAATGCACCGGCGGTTTCCAGTTGCAAATAAAAAAGGGCTGTGCTATGCTCTTTCAATTAAAATTTTGGGCTTTATTGAGAGATTTCGGGCCTATAGCTCAGTCGGTTAGAGCAGGAGACTCATAATCTCTTGGTCCCTGGTTCGAGTCCAGGTGGGCCCAGTGATTATTGTTTGATCAATTTGGACACATAGCTCAGTTGGTTAGAGCGTTGCCCTCACATGGCAGAGGTCGTAGGTTCGATTCCTACTGTGTCCACCATTTTTAGTTTATCCGTTGTTCAAGTTGAAAGAAGGGGACTCGTGGCCGGAATGGATGTGAAGGACCTGATCAGGAAGCTTGTTGCACTGCAGAAGATCGATGTTGAGCTTTATGAGTACAAGCGTGAATTGCGGGAAACGCCCATTCTTCTCGACGAGATCAAGGCTGTTTTTGATGCGAAGAAAGCACGGTTCCATACGCTGGAGAAAAAAGCTCAGGACCTGGAGCGTGCCCGTAAGGCCAAAGAGCTTGATCTTAAAAGTAAAGAAGAGGATATCCTCAAGGCGAATAACGGCCTTATGTTGCTTAAGACCAACAAGGAATATCAGGCACGGCTTTTTGAGATCGAGAACATGAAGGCGGATAAATCCAAATTTGAGGAAGAAGTCCTTAAATTCATGGATGAGTCGGAAAAGAATATCCAGGATATTGCGAAGGAAAAGGCGATTGTTGACGCCGAAGAACAGAAATATCTTGCCGAGAAGAATAAGGTCGATGGCGTGATCAACGGCCTTAAGGATAAAGTCGCGGTTGTTGATGTCAGGCGTAAAGAGGCCATGGCTGGCATGGATGCGCATACGCTGTCGGTATATGAAAAAGTGGTCGAGAACCGTGACGGGTCGGCGGTTGTGCCGCTCGTGAACAATACGTGCGGGGGATGTTTCATGCTTCAGCCGCCGCAGGTCTTGAACAAGATCCGGATGTATACCGAAGTGGTGCGCTGTGATATGTGCACGCGGTTTTTGTATATTGAGGATGAGCTTTGAGCGCGATCTACGACGTGTTTACGGACGGTGCCTGCAGCGGGAATCCCGGGCCGGCGGCGATCGGGGTTGTGATCAAGCAGGGCGGGGTTACGGTCCATACTGTTTCCGAGGCGATCGGGTCGGCCACGAATAATATCGCGGAATATTCGGCCCTGATCCGCGGGCTTAAAGAGGTTAAGGCGCTTGGCGCTGAGCATATCCGCCTGCGCATGGACAGCGAGCTGGTTTTCTTTCAGCTTAAGGGGACGTATAAAGTTAAACACCCGAATATTATTCCGCTTCATCAGGAAGCGTCGATATTGCTTAAAGGTTTTAAAAAAGTGGAATGTAAGGCGATCCCCCGGGCAGAGAATGCCGAGGCGGATCGCGCGGCAACAAGCGCTCTTAAAGATAAAAAAGCAGGCCAGGATGGTCGCTCCGATGAATTTATCGTCGGAGAGGAAAGTCCGAGCTCCAAAGGGTAGTGCATCCAGGTAATGCTGGAAGCGTCGGTCGGGCACAGGCCCCCCGGCGGATGAAAAGAGCCACAGTGACGATGCCGGTCGTTTTAACGGCCGGAGTGAAACGGGCAATCTCTGCACGGAGCAAGGCCAAATAAGAGGAGAGTTCCTGATATATGTCATCAGGGGCGGGTAAGTTTAAACGCCCCTGGCCCTGACGAAATATGTCAGGACACGGCGTGATCCGCGCCGCTTGGATCCTCGGGTAGGCCGCAAGAGTCCTTCCGGCAACGGAGGGAGTCAGTCAGATGGCCATCTCTTGTTGATGTATTGCCGGGTTATACCGGTGGTCTTCAAGGAGATACAGAACTCGGCTTATGGCCTGCTTTTCATATTTCATTAATCGAAGGTAAACGGAGGCAACACAATGTCAGGTCACTCAAAGTGGGCAAAAATCAAGCATAAAAAAGGCGCGACCGATGCCAAGCGCGGTGCGGCTTTTACAAAGGTGACGCGTGAGATCACCATGGTCTGTAAAGAAAGCGGCGGGGATCCGAACATGAATCCGCGTTTGCGTACGGCGATCCTGCGTGCCCGTTCCATTGGCATGCCGTTAAGCAACGTCGAGAACGCGATCAAAAAAGGGACCGGCGAGCTTGAAGGTGTGACGTATGAAAGTTTTACATTCGACGCGTATGCGCCGGGTGGTGTGGCGCTCTTTATTGACGGGTTGACGGATAACAAGAACCGTACAACAGCGGAAGTCCGTAATATTCTGACGCGCAAGAACAGTGCTTTAGCGTCTCCCGGCTCCACGGCGTTTTTATTCAACAAGCGCGGGCTGATCGCGGTTGAAACCAAGGCTATCGGTGAAGATGCGCTCATGGAGATCGTGCTTGAAGCCGGTGCCGAAGATATGACCGTTGAAGGTGATGTATATGAAGTGACAACGGATCCTTTATCCCTGGAACCCGTGCGTTCGGCGCTTGAAGCGAAGAAGATCCCGATGCGCTCCGCAGAAGTCACCATGATCCCGACGACCACCAAGAAGGTTACGGGTAGTGAAGCCAAGAACGTGCTCGCTCTTATTGAAGCGCTGGAAGAGAACGAGGATGTTCAGAACGTGTATGCGAATTTTGATATTTCCGATGAAGATATGGCACTGCTTACGGCCGAGTAATACAACGCTATGAAAATAATGGGCATTGACCCTGGGCTTAAAGCCACGGGTTATGGCGTAGTGGAGTCCGGGGTCAGCGGGCGGCCCAGGCCTCTGGAGGTCGGGTCGATCGAACCGAAAGCCAGGGCGGCTTTTTCGGAAAAGCTTCTTAAGATCCATGCCCTTGTTGGTGAGATCATTCAACGGCAGAAGCCGGATGTTGTTGTTCTTGAAAAGTTATATTCACACAGTGCCCATCCTATGACGGCATCGATCATGGGGCATGCGCGGGGCGTTATTTATCTCGCCTGTGCCCAACATAATGTGCCGGTCATGGAAGAGTCGCCGAAGCGGATCCGCAAGGCGGTGGTGGGAAACGGTAATGCTTCCAAAGAGCAGACCCGCCGGGTGGTCGCCGGGATCCTGAAGGTGGATCCGTTAAAGCTGACCCTCGATGCGTCCGACGCACTGGCCCTCGCCCTCGGGTACTCTTCGATGAAACGCGTTGATCTTATGGCAGGGAAATAATCCATGATCGCCCGCCTCAAAGGAAAACTGGTAGAAAAGAAAGAACATGCCGTCGTGTTGGAACAGGGCGGCATTTTCTATGAAGTGATGGTGCCGGCGTCTGTGCTCAGCCGTATCGATGCGGCGGTGGATGCATCCGGGGATGTCACACTGGTCACGCATTTTTATTTCCAGATCGGGCCATCGAGCGGCGTGCCGGTTTTGGTCGGATTTTTAAATGAGGTTGAGCGCGATTTCTTTTTGCAGTTCATTTCGGTGTCGGGTATCGGCCCCAAGGCCGCTGTCCGGGCGCTGGATCGTTCGATCGCGGAAATTGCGCGTGCCATTGGCGAAGGCGATGCTGCGGCGCTGAAAGAGCTTCCGGGTATTGGCCCGCAGAAAGCCAAGGAGATCGTGGCTAAACTGCAGAGCAAGGTCAGTCGTTTTGGCCTTATTCAGGACGGCGGGGTGCGGGAAGAGCGTCATGACGCGCGTCCGTTTGAAGCCGAAGCGTTGTCGGTCCTGTTGCAGTTGCAGTATAAAAAAGCAGAAGCGGAAGAGATGATCAAAAAAGCGCTCGAGCGCAATAAAAGTATCCGGTCGGTCGAAGAGCTCTTGAACGAATTATATAAACAAAAGGTGCGGGGCTGATATGGAGCCGTCACAATTAGGCCATTTAAAAGGGGCTGTCGAGGCGCTGTTGTTCGTGAGCGACAAGCCGGTGACCATGGACCAGATCAAGGTCGCGGTGCCGGGTATTGGCGCGCCAGACATCAAGGAAGCGCTGCAGGCCCTCAAGGATGAATATGAAACGCGTGCCGGCGGCGTGACGATAAGCGAGATCGCGGGCGGCTGGCAGATGCTGTCCAGCCCCTCGTTTGCGGCGTATGTCCGTGAATTTTACAAGACCAAACAAAAAGAAAAGCTGTCCCGCCCGGCGCTGGAAGTGCTGGCGATCATCGCGTATAAACAGCCGGTGTCGCGCGCGGATACGGAAGTGATCCGCGGGGTTAATTCCGACGGCGTTGTCATGCATTTGCTGAACAAGAATTTGATCAAGATCGTGGGTCGCAAAGAAGTGCCGGGCCGGCCGTACGTCTACGGCACGACCGATCAGTTCCTGGAATATTTCGGGTTGCGCGCGCTTGAGGACCTGCCGCGTTTGGAGGAATTCCCGGCGCTCATGGCGCAGGTCAATGAAGCCAGCGCAACGCCTAATCCGCAGGCGGCTGTGGCGGAAATGCCGTCGGTGTTGCCGTCCGTTGAGGCGCCTGCAGAGCCTGAAGATACAGGGTCTGTGGAAGAGGCGCTGGCAGAAGCGCGGACACGTTTGGAAATTGAGGAGCTTGAGCGCCGCGTGGAAGTGACACCGGGCTTCATGGATGAAGCGCCTCAGGGAGAATCCAGCGGCCAGGCGCGTGCCATGGCCGACGCGGCCGAGGCTGAGAGCCCGGCGGATGCGGATATGCCGGACGACCTGGCTAATGAAGGGGTAGATTATGGATCTGAAAATCCTTCGCAGTAAAATTGACGCGCTTGATTCCAGGATCGTCGGCCTTGTGAATGAACGGGCCAAGATCTCGGTCGAGGTGGGGCGGTCCAAGCTCGCCGCGCAAAAGGCGATTTATGCGCCGGAGCGTGAGCGCGAGGTGTTTGACCGGGTGAAAAGTTTGAATAAAGGCCCGATGACGGACAGCGGTTTTGAAGCGGTATACCGCGAGATCATGTCGTCGTCTTTATCGCTCGAGAAGCCGTTGCGCATCGCGTACCTCGGGAGCGAAGGTTCTAATTCCCATATTGCGGCCCGCCGGAAGTTTGGGTCCCAGGTCGTTTATGTCGGGGTGAGCAGTATCCCGGAAGTGTTCCAGCGCGTTGAGGCCAATGATTGTGATTACGGGGTTGTGCCGATCGAGAATTCGGTCGAAGGCGCGGTTACGCATACAGCGGACATGCTGGTGGATTCTGATCTGCTGATCTGCGCCCAGCTCATGCATCGCATTACGCATACGCTGCTCGCGAAATGCCCGCTGGCCAAGATCCGCAAGGTCTACTCGAATCCGCAGGTCCTGGCACAGTGCCGTAATTGGTTGTTGGCGAATTTACATCCGTCGAGGGTTCAACAGATCAGCGTTGGCGCGACGACGGATGCGGCGCGTTTGGCCGCGAAAGAACAATATGCGGGCGCGATCACGTCGCCTGAGTGCGCCGCGATCTATAAAGTGCCGGCGTTAAAAGAAAATATTCAGGATATCGCGCATAACATGACGCGGTTCTTTGTGATCGGGCGCCAGGACGTGCATGCCACGGGGCGTGACCGTACGTCTTTGGTGTTTGCGATCAAGGATCGGGTGGGCGCGTTGCACGCGATGCTGGCACCCTTTGCGAAAGAAAAGATCAATTTAACGAAGATCGAGTCCCGGCCCATGAAGAAAAAGGCCTGGGAATATTATTTCTTCGTCGATCTCGAGGGCCATAAGGACGATACAAAAGTCCGCAAGGCATTGTCGAAGCTCGAAGGCATGTGTAAATTCTTAAAAATACTTGGATCGTATCCGGAGTGATATGAAGATCAGGGCGAATAAAAATATCTTAAAAGTGAAGCCGTATGTTCCCGGGAAGCCGATCAGCGAGGTGAAGCGGGAATTCGGGCTTAAGCATGTCATTAAGCTGGCGTCGAACGAGAATCCATTTCCGCCGTCGCCCAAAGTGCTGAAGGCTATAGCCAAAGCGGCCACAGAAGTGAACCGTTATCCGGATGCCGGATGTTTTGAATTGCGTCAGGCCATTAGCCGTACATTAAAGGTGAAGCCCGAACAGCTGGTGTTCGGCTGCGGGTCGGATGAAGTCATCGTGCTGGCGCTTCGGGCATTCATTGAGCCGGGTGATGAAGTGGTGCTCGCAAAACCTTCTTTTCTGGTGTATTCGATCGCGTCGGCGGCCGCCGGGGCGATGTTGGTCGAGGTGCCGCTGCAGGGCTTGCGGTATGACCTTGCGGCCATGAAAAAAGCGGTGAACGGCCGCACCAAGATCGTGTTTATCGGGAACCCGGATAATCCGTCGGGCCAGTATGTCACGAAAAAAGAGATCGCCGAGTTCTTGAAAGATTTCCCGGAAGACGTTCTGGTGTTCTTTGACGAAGCGTATTTTGAATTTGTGGATGCGAAAGATTATCCGGATACATTGGCGCTCCTGAAAACGCGCAAGAATGTGATCGTGGCACGGACATTTTCCAAGATATACGGGCTCGCAGGCCTTCGGGTGGGATATGGCATTATGGATGCCGAGGTTGCGGATCTCTTGAATCGCGCGCGCGAGCCGTTCAATGTGACGTCGGTTGCCCAGGATGCGGCGGTGGCCGCGCTTAAGGATCAGCCGTATTACGCGAAGGTGCGCAAGATCCTGGTGCGTGAACGCGATGAGATGTGCGCGGCGCTTCAAAAGATGGGCGTTGCGTACAGCAAGGGCGCTACGAATTTTATTCAGGTGTGTTTGCCCAGGAGCAGCCAGGAAGTGACGCTCGCGCTTATTAAAAAAGGCGTGATCGTACGAGATATGAGCGCGTGGGGCCTGGCGAACTATATCCGGGTCACGATCGGCGCCCCGGCGGAAAACAAGAAATTTTTAAAGGCATTGCGGAGTATTTTATGATTGTTGTCCTAAGACCTAATGCTACGGAAGAAAATATCCAGCATATCCTTGATAAGGCCGGAAAGATGGGGCTCAAGGCGAACGTGTCGCGTGGAGCAGAGCGCACAGTGATCGGGCTTATCGGGCCTGAGGATAAACTTCAGATCGTCCCGCTTGAAGTATTTCCCGGTGTTGAAAAAGTCATGCCGGTCCTGGCGCCGTACAAGCTGGTCTCCAAGGAATTTAAAAGTGAGCCTTCGCTCATTAAGGTCGGCCAGAATGTTGTGATCGGCGGGAAAAAAGTCGTGATCATGGCCGGCCCGTGTGCCGTCGAGGGCTACGAGCCGCTGCTCGCGGTGGCGAAGCGGGTCAAGGCCGCAGGTGCGACATTACTTCGCGCCGGAGCGTTCAAGCCGCGCACATCGCCGTATGATTTTCAGGGCCTTGGCGAAGAAGGTTTGCGGATCCTTAAAGCCGTATCGAAAGAAGTCGGGCTCGCGACTGTGACGGAAGTCATGGATCCGCGTGATGTTGAGCTTGTGGCCGGTTATGTGGATATGCTGCAGCTTGGCGCGCGTAACATGCAGAATTTTTCGCTGCTGAAAGAGGTCGGCAAGATCAAAAAGCCGGTGCTGCTCAAGCGCGGGATCAGCTCGACGATCAAAGAGTGGCTCATGTCGGCGGAATATATTCTGGCGCAGGGTAATTTTGATGTGGTCTTGTGTGAGCGCGGCATTCGGACATTTGAGACGGAAACGCGCAATACGCTCGACATTAACGCGGTCCCCGTCGTCAAACAGAAAACACATTTGCCGATCATTGTGGACCCGAGCCATGGCACAGGCCGCTGGGGCCTTGTGGGAAGTATCGCGAAGGCCGGGATCGCGGCTGGTGCGGACGGGCTTCTGATCGAAGTGCATGACAATCCCGAAGAAGCGTGGTCGGACGGGGCGCAGTCGCTCGCGCCGGATAATTTTGATCAATTGATGAAAGAGCTGGCGCGTGTGGCGCAGGCTGTGGAAAGAGAGATCTGATGGTATTTCGCAGGCATTTATTCAACAAAGTGGTGATCCTCGGGACCGGGATGATCGGCGGGTCTGTGGCGCTGGCCATGAAGAAGGCCGGGCTGGCCGCCAAGATCGTGGGTGTGTCGCGCCAGGAAGTATCCCTGCGCACGGCGATCACCATGGGCGTTATCGACGAGGCGGACCAGGATGTCAAGAAGGCGATCCAGAACGCGGATTGCGTGATCCTGGCGGCGCCCGTGAAAGTGATCCTCGAGAATATTGAAGATATTTGCAAGCATCTGCGCCGGAATTGCATTGTGACGGATGTCGGCAGCACCAAGCTTGCGATCGTGGAGGCCGCAGAGAAATTATTTCCGCCGCATGTGCTTTTTGTGGGGTCGCATCCTATGGCCGGGTCTGAAAAGAGCGGCGTGTCGCATGCGAACGGGGAGCTGTTTAAGGGCGCGATATGCGTGATGACGCCGACGGATAAGACGAACAAGCTGGCGAAAGAAAAGGTCAAGCATCTTTGGACCGCGATCGGCATGGATGTGAAATCCTTAACGCCGGCCCAACATGACGAGGCCATGTCGTTTGTGAGCCATTTGCCGCATTTGATGGCGTTTGGCCTCATGCGCGTGATCGCGGATGAGAATTTGGGTTATGCCGGGGCAGGCCTGCGCGATACAACGCGCCTGGCAGGATCGTCGGCAAAGATGTGGACGGATATTTGCCTGTCCAATTATCGCCATGTGCTGAAGGCGCTGGATGAGTCGGTCAAATCCCTTTCCGAGATCCGCAAAGCGATCGTGGATAAGGATGAAACCGCGTTGGCGCAGTATTTTACGCAAGCCAAGGCAAAGCGCGATCTTTTGGAGAAAAAGTCCCATGCCTGAATCCCTTGTGGTCGTGATCGACGGGCCTGCCGGCGCTGGCAAAAGCACGATCGCCAAACTGCTGGCCAGGAAGCTCGGCGTTGCGTTTATGGATACCGGGGCCATGTATCGCGCGCTCACGGTCAAAGCGTTGCGCGAAAAAGTGGATCTCGAGGATGAAGCCGCACTGGTGGCTCTGGCACAAAGGACGCATATTGATCTGGTGAATGAGCCCGGGAAGGCGCTTCAGGTCTTGCTTGACGGCGCAGATGTGTCCGAAGCGATCCGCAGTATTGAAGTGACGAATAATACATTTTATATCGCGCGCACACCCGGCGTGCGGCATGTGATGGTCGAGTGGCAGCGCACGATGGGCGCGCGGCGTTCCATGGTCGGCGATGGCCGCGATCTGGGGACCGTGGTGTTCCCCAACGCGACGTATAAATTCTATCTGGATGCGGATTTTAATGTGCGCTGTCAGCGGCGTATTGATGAGCTCAAGGCCAAAGGCCAGCAGGTCGACGAAGAGGCGCTTAAGAAAGACCTCGCCGAGCGCGATGAGCATGATTTTACTCGTAAAGTCGGGCCTTTGAAAAAAGCCGATGACGCGATTTTGGTAGATTCCACAGGCATGACGGTTGCGCAGGTTGTTGAATTTCTTGCCGGAAGAATTCGAAACACATAAAACATAAAAGGTATAGGGGCGGACCTTGCGTTCGCCTGAAGAGCTATGGATCAGTCTTTAATCCGCAATTTTTCTATCATCGCGCACATTGACCACGGTAAATCCACGCTGGCCGACCGCCTCATGCTTTTTTGCGGCGCGATCGATGAGCGCAGTTTCAAGAATCAGCTTCTCGACGACATGGACCTTGAGCGCGAGCGCGGCATTACGATCAAGGCGTCTGCGGTGCGTTTGCATTACAAGGCCAAAGACGGCCAGGAGTACCTTTTTAACCTGATCGACACGCCCGGCCACGTTGATTTTACCTATGAGGTCGAGAAGTCGCTCAAGGCCTGCGAAGGCGCGCTTTTGATCATCGACGCGTCGCAGGGCGTTGAATCCCAGACAGTCGCGAATTATTATCTGGCGATCAACAACAACCTTGAAATATTGCCGGTCATTAACAAGATCGATATCGCGAACATCGACCCCAATGAGGCGACACGCCAGTTCAAAGAGGTGCTTAAGTTCCGCGAGGAGGATATTCAGAAAGTCTCGGCTAAAGAGGGCCTGAATATCGACAAGCTGTTTGAGAAGATCGTGGAATTTATTCCCGCGCCGTACGGCGACCCGGACAAGCCGCTCAAGGCGCTCATGTTCGACATGAAATACGATGTGTACAAGGGCGTGGTTATTTTTATCCGCGTGATCGATGGCAGGATCGCGATCGGCACCAAGATCCGCCTCATGCATATGCAAAAAGAATATACGGTCGAAGGCATGGGGTATTACACGCCTTTTGAAGCGAAGACGAAAGAGCTGTCGGCGGGTGAGGTCGGATACATTACCTGCAATGTGCGCGACCCCAAAGAAGTGCACGTCGGCGATACGGTGACGGATGCGCTGAATCCGTGCGCGGCGCCGCTCGAAGGGTACCGCATCCTGAAACCGCTGGTGTTTTGCGGTGTTTATCCAGTGACCGCCGATGAATATATGGAACTGCGCGTGGCGATCGACAAGTTGCGTTTGAGCGATCCGAGTTTTACGTATGAGCCGGAAACGTCGCAATCGTTCGGCCACGGCTTTCGTTGTGGCTTTTTAGGGCTGCTTCATATGGAAGTGGTGCAGGAGCGCCTGGAGCGGGAATATAATCTGAATCTGGTCCTTACCACACCGAACGTCGGGTATCGTTACGAGACCAAGCTGGGTGTCATGATGGATATTGAGAATCCGTCGGATCTCCCGAGCCCGAGCGATGTTAAATCCGTGGAAGAGCCGTATTTGAAGGTGTCGGTCCTGACGCCGGTCAATTGCATGGACGCGGTCATGGAGCTGACCAAGCGTAAGCGCGGTATTTATCTGAAGAGCGAGTTTGTGTCGGACCGCATGCGCGTTATTTATGAGATCCCACTGGCGGAAGTGATCGTGGATTTTAATGACATGGTGAAATCTGCGACGCGCGGGTACGGCTCGATCGACTATGAGTTCTGCGGTTACAAAGCGGCCCCGATCGCCAAGCTTGAGATCCTGATCAACGACGATGAGTGTGACGCGTTCTCATGCCTGGTGCATAAGGACCGCGCCTACGAAAAAGGCGCGGCGTTGTGTGAGAAACTAAAAGAGCTCATTCCGGCGCAGTTATTTGAGATCCGCATCCAGGCGTCGTGCGACGGGCGGATCATTGCGTCGTCGCGCATCAAGTCCATGGGCAAAAATGTGACGGCCAAGTGTTATGGTGGCGACATTTCCCGCAAGCGCAAGCTCTGGGAGAAGCAAAAAGAAGGCAAGAAGAAGATGAAGCAGATCGGCCAGGTCGAAGTGCCGCAAGCGGCCTTCCTCGCCGCGCTGAAGATTTAATTCTGGCGCGTCATCCTGAAGCGAAGCCGAAGGGACCCCGGATTCTATAATTGCATTTAACTTTCAAGGAATGAATATGCCAGAGAAACAGAGTTCAGAAAATTGGAAAGCCGTTGCCTGGGAATGGGCAGAGTCGATCATTGTGGCGTTTGTGCTGGCCATGGCGATCCGCACGTTTTTATTTCAGCCGTTCGTGATCCCGTCGGGGTCTATGCGCATGACCCTGATCGAGGGTGACCGGCTGTTTGTGAACAAGCTCGATTACGGCCCTATGATCCCGTTTACAACATACCGCATTCACGGGTTTACGTCGCCTAAGCGCGGGGATGTGATCGTGTTTAAATATCCGGTGACCAAGGATAAGGATTTTATCAAGCGACTGATCGCGTTCGGTGGTGAGACTGTCGAGATCAAAGACGGGCGAGTGCTTATTAATGACAAGCCCGTGACGGATGGCGGCATCGGTAAAGTGCATTATTACAACATGGGGCCGAATGCGGAAGCCGGAAAGAAGATCACAGTCCCGGTGGGGAATTATTTTGTGATGGGCGATAATAGTGTGTCGAGCCACGATAGCCGGTATTGGGGTTTTGTGCCGGAAGATTATGTGATCGGCAAGGCCGAGATCTTGTTTTGGCCGCTCGATCGAATTCGCTGGATCAAATGATGAATCGTTTAATCGGGTTTTTGTTGCTGATATTGATGGCGGGTTGTGCGACGACGCCGAAGCCGCTTTCGGGAAGATCGCCGGAAACCGTCACTGAGCAGTTGACGGCGGCGCAGAAGGTCATGGGCGCCATGGCCGGCCGTGAAGTTTCCGATAAAGAAATGAAACGCGTTGTGACGGATGTTCAACAAGGCGGGGAAGCGCGTACCGCGGTCCGTGCGATCGTGGGCGCCAATGCGCCGGTCAGGCCGGTGGTTAAATATTCACCTGTGACCGGCAAGCATTACAGCGGTGAACTTGATGTTGATCCGGAAACAGGGGCGAAATTGTTGCCGCTTCCGGAATAAATATGACCCTAACACTCGCGAATAAGATCACGATCATCCGTATCATGTCCATTCCGTTTCTGATCGCGGCGATCCTGTATATTTCGCCTCATCGGGAGTGGCTGCGCTGGGCGGCTTTCGGCGGTTATCTTCTGGCCGAAATATCGGATGTGGTCGATGGGTATATTGCGCGCCATTTCAGGCAGAAAACGCGCGCGGGTTCGATCCTGGACCCTTTGGCGGATAAGCTTTTATTCATGGGCGTTTTGATCGCTCTATATAAGGTAGGCATGGATCATGCCTGGCCGGTCCATTTTCCGTTGTGGCTTGTTGTTGTATTTATAGGGCGAGATGTGATTTTGATCGCCGGGAGTTTGCTGCTGGAGATCCGCACGGGCGGGGTTGAGATCCGCCCCAATATTTTGGGTAAAATGACGGCGTTCTTGCAGTTTGCTTGTGTTGCGGCGGTTTTTTTGCAGATCAGGGTGTTCGCCTGGATGTGGTGGGGCGTTCTTGCGGTTGCCGCCGTGTCGGGCATCATTTATATGACAGAAGGGGTTAAAAAACTCAATGACGGACATCGTTAATATTTCATGGATCGCAGGAAAACTCGCGCTCGTGTTGGGCTTGAGTTATCTCATGGGCTCGATCCCGACGGCATTTTTATTCGGAAAGATCCTCAAAGGGATCGACATCCGTCAGCATGGTTCCGGGAATGTGGGCGCCACGAATGCGTTTCGTGTTCTTGGCAAAGGGACGGGCACGGTGGTTTTACTGCTCGATATTATTAAAGGTATTGTCCCTGTCGTTGTCTTTGCAGGTATTTTGACGCCGGACCCACTCGGCTGCATTGTGGCGGGTATGGGCGCCGTGTGCGGGCATAACTGGACATGTTTTCTGAATTTCAAAGGCGGCAAGGGTATTGCGACCAGCCTTGGCGTTTTGATCGGGCTGACCGTGGCGATCCCGGCGGCGCGGCCTGCGGTCCTGTTGTGTGTTTTAAGCTGGCTTACATGTTTTGTGATCACGGCGTATGTGTCGGTATCATCCATCGTGGCAGGGATCTTTTTGCCGATCCTGATGATCGTTTTCGGCGCGCCGTTTTTGGTGATCCTTTTAAGCCTTCTGTTTTGTGTCTTTATCGTCCTGAAGCACCGCCCCAATATCCACCGGCTTCTGATCGGCCAGGAGCCCAAAGTCCCGATGCCGTGGGCTTCCAAAAAGCCATCCTGAAGCGAACCCCGTCATCCTGAGTCCCCCCGAAGGCGGGCGAAGGATCCCCTGCATTATTTTGTGCGCACAATTACCAGCCTGATCTGTATTCCCGTCGTAAGATAACGTTTTCCCGAAAACCCTCCGCACATCTTGTTTTGCCTGGTGAACAGATGTTATCCTTCGAATATGAAGGCGGTGGAGGACAATATGAAGAATGTGACCTATAAAAAAAGAAGTCTTCCGGAAAATCGTGGTCGGGTGGTCTCTGTGCGTGAGGCCTTGAGCGACCAGGAATGTGATTCGCGCAGTATGAAGAATTATGTGTATATCCTGTCACGGGCGGATGCGGTGCCGAAAGATATTCCGGTGCCCGAGATCCATGTGACGAAGCGTATTATGAATGAAGGCCAGGATGAAGCGTTTTTCCTGAAAGTGAAGGGTATTATCTACACGACCAAAGGGCGCTTCATTTATAAAGTTGATTATTGTCATAGTTTGACGGTTCAAATGCATTGGAAAACCCATGTTCTCTCCTCGAAAGATCCGGCCGCGCTTGCCTAGAGCTTGGCTGTATTTTGGGAGAGGCATTTCCTAACGAACGGGCGGGGCAAGGAGACCCCGCTCGTTTTGTTTTGCAGTATTATTTGTACCATTCAAAAATAATTTCTTATCATTTCTTCACCTGTCGGATCATGTTTTGTAACCCTTTTATGGCACAGCACTTTAGCGCCGGATTTTAAAGGCTTTGCCAGGAAGCGTTTTCCTGGAAGTCTGCCCCTGCTCTTGTTTTTGCCTCTGGAATAAGCCATCCTTTATATAGTGGAGTTCGTACTTTCTAAAATAAGTTTCAAGGGGGTCTTTATGAAAAAGACAATGTTATGGCTCGTGCTTGCGGCGTTTATTTTGAATGGCATTATGCCGCCGGCTGGATATGCGCAGGTCATGAGCGCGGTCGGCATGATGCCGGAGCCTGGCGTTCAGATGGGCATGAGTGCGGCGTATACGCCGGCGCATCTGCGGGGCATGGTGATCGATCCGCAGAACCCCTTCAAGTTTGATTTTATCATTCATCGCGGAAATGAAACCCTGGCCGCGGATCAGAAGCAGGAAGAATATACCAAGCTCATCAAGTATTTTCTCGCGGCGCTGGCGATCCCGGAAACAGACCAGTGGGTGAACTTGTCCCCGTATGAAAAAGACCGCATTGTGGCGGATAATTTCGGCCAGACCGAAATGGGCCGCGACCTTCTGGCGCAGGACTATATTTTAAAACAGATCTCCGCGTCGTTAACCAATCCCGACACAGACCTCGGCAAGAAGTTTTGGGACGGTGTGTATCAGAAGGCGTATGAAAAGTTCGGCACCACAGATGTTCCGACGGATACGTTCAGCAAGGTCTGGATCGTGCCGAGCACGGTCAAGTTGTATCAGAAGGATAATGTGGTCTATGTGCTCGAGAGCAGCCTCAAGGTGATGACGGAAACGGATTATTTGGCCATGAAGAACAACGTGGCTGACGATGAGTCGGCGCAGAAAGATGTTGGCAAGATTTCCCTGTCGGTCATGCGCGAGGTCATTATTCCGGCGATCGAGAAAGAAGTGAACGAAGGCCAGAATTTTGCACCCTTGCGTCAGATATATAGTGGAATGCTTCTGGCTACCTGGTACAAGCTGGCACTCAAGGAATCGATCCTTACCAAAGTATATGGCGACCGGTCCAAGATCAAGGGCGTTGATCAGGATCCGAAGAATAATGTCGAGATCTTCGAAAAATACACGCAGGCGTTTAAAAAAGGCGTGTTCAGTATGATCAAGGAAGATACGGACCGTTTTACCCAGGAAGTGATCCCGCGCAAGTATTTTTCGGGTGGGTATGACAATGCGATGGCAATACCGAATATGGTGGTGGCAATGCGGGGTGCTCAGGGCGTAGTACCTCCTAACGTAGCTGATACGGTGGCATCAGGGTCTGATCTTGTTCCGACTGTTTTTAATCAGCATACGCCGGGCAAGAGGAATAATACGAATGAATCCGCGATGACGATCATAGCGCCATCAAATTCGACAACAGGTCAGGTAACGGCAAATGATGTTTTTATTTCATCCGTGGCTGAGCATGCGAAAAATGCAAAGGGTGGGCATTATGAGGTTGGGGTTAAAATTCTTGCCCCGCCAGGTATGCAGGTTACTGCTGATACGTGGAATGAATTTGTAAGAGACCAGCGGCAATTATTGCAGGTGCAACTTTTAGCAGCGGAAAAAGAAGCGAGAGCCGCCGGTGTATGGGCTATCCCTGTATTAGATGTATATCAAGAAAACGGCCCTGACGCTCCGGGAATCCCATTTGTTATTTTCAGGGCCACAATTGAAGGCAATGCCGCGATGATATCCGGCAACGGCCTTCTTTCTGGTGCGACGGGTTATTTGCGTGAGAGGAGCTTGGCGGCAGAGGCAGCATACCAGATAGAGCGGGGAGATCTTCACTATGCGGTGAGGGGTTTTGCAGGTAAAGGCGGTGCCCGGAGAAATGAAATAAATTTAAGAGCACTTCCACGGGCGAAAGGCAGAATTTTTGCGCTGACATTAGTGGTTTTACAGAATCAGTTAGAGAAAATTAAGAATGGACAGCTAGATGGCTTACTTACGGCAGGGCAGGCTGTTGAGATAGCACTTACGGAATATAAATATAATTATAATGTGGCTGATGATGGTTTTAATGATGATGTTAATGATGGTTTTAATAGTCTTTTTAAGGACGTTGTTAATAATGTTGTTAAGGATGCTGTTAATGTGGAGAAAGTTAAAGCGAGAATTGAAGAGGAATTGCGTAAAGAATACAGCCGAGCTATTAACGCGGTTGATAATCTGTTGAGTCAGGTTGACGCGTTGAAGACGGCCAGAATGGCGCCTAAAGATATAACATGGCGTGAAGCGCTTAAGATACATGTGTGGCCCACCGTTAAGGGAAATCTTTGGGAAATTGCTGTTGCCATTTTCATGGCAGGCACGGCGGGTTTGTTCGTTCAACAAATGATTGACTATTATGCCAACAACGCGATGACGACGGAGGAAATTGTTCATCAGGCTTATAAGGCGTTGGTCAATTTTGAAAAAGTTATGTGGTCTGACGCAATGATTCACCAAGAAATGAAAAACATGATAAAAAATTTGCAGGCCTTCCAATCAGCGGAAGATGGACAAGATAAGATGGCTGTGAGGGCTGCGCTTAACAATATTAAGATATCGAGTGATAGGCTGAATGATTTTATTACAAATTGGAAGATTGATGCCGGGGATAAGCGGGAAGCTGATATGAATACGGCTAAGACTCAAGGCCTCTATTTTATTGCTGATGTCAGGGGTTTTGTAGTTGCTAAACAAGCGTTGATGGATCAAGGCGAAAACGCGATGAATCAGCCTAATGTACCCTATGGTGGTATCGACCTTAATTCTTCCACCTTGAATATGCAGATCAAACGGGATGGCAAGGGCATGCCGCTTCCGATCAGTCAGCAGAATCTGGACAATATTCAAATCGACGGACTGGTACCCGTGATCCTGGATATCAAGCCCGCGACCACGCTGCCGCTTTTTAGCCAGGCAGCCATGGCAGGTTCCTCGGCGTAAGCACGAACCGACATAACCCCGGAGGTTATGGCGGTTGTTGATGAAATGTCAAATAAATAATATTTATCAGGCGGGGCTAGGAGACCCCGCTTGTTTTTTTTCGAAATGCACGTTAAACTGCCATTACCTATGGCAGAAAAAATCCTGATCACCATTTGTTTTTTGTTTTGCGCCGGGTGCGCGTCTTTGCCGCGGCAAAGCGGGGTTGTTGTGCCGTCCTTGGGCAAGCGCGTGCCTGCGGTTGAGGCCACGATCACGCCCATTGTGGTGAGTAAGCCGGTGGCCGAGGCCGTGGTGACCGGCACGATCTTCGGAAAAACAGATTTTAAAGGGCTTCTTAAAGCGGCGTATGTTCGGCTTACGATCGTGGATCGTAAAGACCCGGCGAAGCAGTATTATTTCTTTGTCGGGAGCCATGCTAATTTAAGTGTGGTGCCTTGGGGCGAGGGCCGGGTGATCGAGCCGGGGTATTTTGGGCTGTCTTTGCCCGTCGGGGAGTATAAGGTCACGACTATCGCGATCCCGGTTGGCTCGACGAAGGCTGAAGAAACACTGGAACTGGATTTTAAGGTCGCAGCCAATGTGGCCACATATGTCGGCACACTGGATATGGATGGCACGAAAGAAAAAGTCAAATTCGGCGGCGTGCCGCTTATTCGCCCAGGATTTGAATATGTGTTGAATATCCTGGATGAATGGACAGCGGCCCAGTCTACCTGGCCGTCGTTTAGAACTACTGAAAGCCCTGGTTTGCAGAAAGGCCTTTTTTTGGCCGCAGATCCCAGGCGTTTGCTGGTCCCCAAAGCGGTCAGGCCGTAATTAAAAACTCTTTTTTTGTGTTGCGCACCTTTCGTTGTTCGCTACAATGAGGAATCAGTTTAATTTTATAACAGGAGGCAGTAACGTGGGTATCCGTGCATTGATGGTATTAGCTTTAGCGGCGCTTGTGTCGGGCTGTGCAACAACAGGCGCACAGAAGCCGTCGCCGATCACGCAACTTCAAACACAGGTCGGGGACCTGGAACAGCGTGTTCAGGACCAGGAAAAAGAGATCGTGGACCTGAAATATGAAGTGAAGGAAGTTTCCGGCAAGGTCGTGACCGAGCAGTCATCCGAAGAGGCAAAGCCGAAGGCGGCGGCCCCCAAGGTTGAGGCCAGGTCATCGTCTGATACGCAGGATCTGATCAAAGTGGCGGTGGCTCCGTCCGAGATCCAGAAGGCGCTCAAAGCGGCTGGCGTGTATGAAGGTAAAGTCGACGGCAAGATCGGTTCCAGGACCAAAGCCGCGATCATTGAATTCCAGAAGCAAAAGGGTTTGAAGGCGGACGGCGTCGTAGGCCAGAAGACCTGGAGTGAGCTTAAGCAGGCGGCGGCTCCGGCAGCTCCGGCGGCGGCAGAACAGCAGTAATTAAGAACACATGTTGATCTGAGATAGCCACGGCGGTAACGTCGTGGCTATTTTTTTCTTATGTCCAAGATCCTGGCTGTGACATGCAATCCTTCGTTCGATAAAACTCTCCTGGTCGATATTTTTAAGCCCGGCACGGAAATGCGTGTGCGTGAATGGCGAATGGTTCCCGGCGGAAAAGGTGTTAATGTCGCTCGAGGCCTTCAGGCGCTTGGAGTATCGGTGCATGCCCTGACGCTTTGCGATGCGTTGCCTGTCCTGCCGCGGATGAATACGACGATCATGGATGCGAAAGGCGTGAGCACGCGCGTTCTAGAGCCTGGGCCCTTGCTTGATCGGGCGCAAGTGCAAAAGTTTGAGGCTTTTTTGAAGGGCGCGCTCCAGGATGTGAACGCCATCGTCCTGTCGGGCAGTTTACCGCCGGGCATGCCGTCTGATTTTTATGCACGGATCATGAAGGAAGCGCAAAAGCGTCATGTCATGACCGTGCTGGATACCAGTGGTGCGGCGCTGACGAAAGGGCTTAAAGCCGGGCCGTTCATCGTCAAGCCGAACCGCGACGAGGCCGAGGCAATTTGCGGTTTTTCGTTGTCGTCTGACGCGGCTGTAAAGAAGGCTTTGCAATATTTTACAGGGCGTGGTAAGAACATAGTTCTCTTATCATTGGGAGAAAGCGGTTTAGTCGGTTTTGACGGCAGCCGGATCTTTAAAGCGCGCGGGCCTGTGATTTCAAAAGGCCTTACGGTCGGCTGTGGCGATGCTGCGCTGGCAGGGTTTCTCGCCGGATATTTTAAAGGGGACGCGTTCGAAGATTGCCTGCGCCTGGCTGTCGCGTGCGGGGCTGCCAACGTCGGGGCCAAAATGCCCGGCGCGGTGGATACAAAGGTTGTTTTAAAGTTTATGAAACAGATACGCATTAATCGAGTGTAGGGGGCCATTATGTCCATCATCGACGAAGAAGAACGCATCAGCCGTTTAAAGAAGCATGACAATGTGACGAGCAAGGAGCTTCGCGCCCGTGCGGCCGAAGGTGCCAAGGGGTTTAAGACGTCGTGGCTGGAGCTCGCTCAGACGCTGTACGCGATCTCGCGCGACAAGCTGTATCAATATTGGGGCTATGAGAAATTTGACCAGTACAGCGAGCGAGAGCTTGGGATCAAAAAATCCATGGCGCTTAAATTGGTTAAGACGTATGCGTTCGTCGAACAGCAGGAACCGGCCATGCTGCAGGATAGTTATGTTGAAGGCCGTGAAGCCAATGCCCTGCCGGAACTCGACGCCGTGAGCCTTCTGCGCCTCGCGCGGAACAAAAAAGAACTCACAAAACAGGATTATCAGGAAATTCGCAAACAGGTGCTCGACAAGGGCCGTCCCGTCGGGCTTGTACGCAAGGACTTGACCGCGCTCATGAAAGAGCGCAGGCAGGTGGATCCGGATGAGGCGCGCGCCGAGCGGTCAGCTGCCGCGGTACGGCGTTTTTTGAATGCGATCCGTTCATTTAAGAAAGACGCAGAAACGCTCAAGCTCGTCAAGGTGACGATCATGAAAAAGGCTGAAGAATTGTTCAGAGAGCTCGAAGCAGAAGTTGAATAAGACAGGACATGCATGAAACTGATCAGGCCCCTTGTTGTTTTAGACCTTGAAACGACCGGCACATGGATAGAAAAAGACCGCGTGATCGAGATCGCGATGATCAAATGCCTTCCGTCGGGTGTGCGTGAGGTGTACCATCAGCGGGTTAATCCCCAGATGCCGATCCCGCTCGTGGTTCAGGAGTTGACAGGCATTAAGAACGAAGATGTGAAGGACATGCCGGTTTTTAAGGCTGTTGCCAAAGATATCGTGGCTTTCATCGGCCATGCGGATATCGGCGGATTTAATGTGGAGAAATTTGATATTCCGTTGTTGTCGCGGGAATTAAGTGAGGCCGGAGCCCAGTTTTCCATGGCCAATCGCATGATCTACGACGGACAGAAAGTCTATCACCTGAATGAAAAACGCGACTTGACGGCGGCGTATACGCTCTATTGCGGCAAGCCCCTGCAGGGCGCGCATTCCGCACTGGCAGATACGGAAGCTACGCTGGAAGTCCTTGAAGCGCAGGTAAAGCGTTACGGCGAGGGCGACGATTCGGTCGATACGCTGTCCCGATTTGTGTACAAGGAACGCAGTGAATTTTATGATTCAGAAAAGAAATTCCGCTGGTGGAACGGTGAGCTGTACATGATGTTCGGAAAATATGCCCGCAAGGAGCCGCTGAAGGAGATCGCGAAAAAAGATCCCGGCTATCTGGAGTGGATGCTGGGCAAGGATTTTGGTGAAGAAGTGAAGGCTCTTGTCGAGAATGCTTTGAAAGGCCAATTCCCGAAGTTTGAAGAAGCAAAGCCATTGTAAGTAATATTTTAGTTGAGGTGTCGCTTTAAACGCGATAGAATCATTTTAGATCAGTTTCCCACAACAAGGAGGGTTTGATATGGCTTCCGGCTCGTTTAAAGACACTTGGCTTATTTGGCTTCTCGGCGTCGTCGCGGTGGTGTTCACGGTCATGGCGTTCTCCAAAGAAAAAGCCAAAGAGGCAGTCGTTCCTGCGCCTGTTTCCATGGCAGCGCCTGCGGCCGTCAAGTCCGTGACAGTTCCGACGGGAACGATCAAGCCGTCTCATACAGACGCGGCCATGAAGGATATTGCGGCCACCAAGCCCAAAGAGGGCATTGTTGAGCCATTGAAGGTAATTCCGTCCAGAGAGGTTTTTGCGGTACAGGTTTATTCTTTTAAAGACAAGAATCGGGCAGATACCCAGCTTCAGGTCCTGAAGCAAAAGGGCTTCACGGCGTATATTATGGTGAGCGACCTCGGTGCGCGCGGGATCTGGTATCGTGTGCGTGTGGGTACCTACGGTAATGAAGAGGATGCCCGCCGGGTCCTTGAGGTGATCCGTCAGGATTTCAAGAGCGGCATTGTTGTCACGGAATAACTGAAGGTGTGTATGCGTAAGAAATTGACTGGTTTAATGATATTGGCCGTGATGTTTGGCGCCGGTTGCGCGACGGAAGTGATCCGTCAACAGCCGCAGGATGTGGTCGATCTGTCCGGCCGCTGGAATGATACGGATGCGCGTTTGACGTCGGAAGAAATGATCAAGTCCTGCGTCGAGAGTGGTTGGCTGTCGAATTTCAACAAGGCCCAGGGCCGCGACCCGGTGGTGATCGTCGGGACGATCGCGAACAAGAGCCATGAACATATTAATGCGGATGTGATGGTCGAAGACCTGTCGCAGGCACTGGTTAATTCCGGCAAGGTGAAGTTCGTGGCCGCGAAAGTCGAGCGCGATGAAGTGCGTGATGAGCGCCAGGACCAGCAGGATAATGCCCGCGCGGCAACGCGTGCGGCGCTGAAACAGGAAACAGGCGCGGATTTTATGCTGAAAGGCACGATCAATTCGATCGTCGATGAAGTGAAAGATCAGTACGCGGTCATGTTCCAGGTCAATCTTGAGCTCGTCGATATGACCACGAACGAAAAGGTCTGGATCGGGCAGAAGAAGGTCAAGAAGCTCGTTAAACACCCTCAATATTCCATGTGAGATGTATGCATCATGACGGTTTTTCAGGGGACGCTGTGAGGCGTTCCCTTTTTCTTTTCAGCGCGATCGTGCTTGTGTCCGGATGCGCAAGCCTTTCTCCCATGCCTGCGCTTCAGCCGGATGTGAATAAACTCCTTGTGACGGGCCATGTGGATGAGGCCGTTCAAAAGATCAGCGCCGAGTCTGCGGATTACGGGCCTGGGAATTACCTGCTGTATTATCTCGACCGCGGCATGATCGAGCATTACGCCGGCAAATACGCGGATAGTGAGAAGAGTTTTGAAAAAGCGAAACAGCGTTTCACGGAGCTGTATACCAAATCTATAACGGCAGAGGCCGAGAGCTGGCTCATTAATGATCATACGATCCCGTATTGCGGATCGGATTATGAGTATGTGCTCATCAATGTCATTCAGGCGCTCAATTATGTGGCGCAGGGGAATATCGCGGAAGCGCTCGTCGAGGCGCGAGATCTTGATGCTAAATATCAGGTGATCGACAGCGCAGCGCGTAATGCCAAGCGGGCGTATTTTGCGGATAACGGGTTTGCACGGTTCCTGATGGGGATTTTGTATGAAGCCGAGGGGACCCCGGCAGACCTTCAGGATGCGTTGCTTTCTTATAAAGAGGCGCTTGCGTTGTATGAAGGGTATTATGCCGGGGCATATACGCCGCAGATGTTAAAAGAGAATTATATGGCGCTTGCGGATTATCTGGGCAATGCTATGCCGGGCGAGGAGCAAAAAGCCGTTGCCGGCGTTCATCCGGAGCCGCTGCGGGAGCGCCGGAAAAAATCGGAAGTGATCCTGATCGAGCTAACAGGCGTTGCGCCGGTGAAAGTTGGGGAGATGGTGCCGCTGCCGATCGATGGGGAATTTATTGTAAAAATGGAATTTCCGAAATTTGTGCGCAGGGCTGCGATGAATCCGGCGTCGCGATTTGTGGCTGAGCAAAATGGTATTCCGCGGGCATCAAAAGACAGCGAGCTTGGCGCAGATATTGAAGATATTGCTGTCCGTGACCTGGATGCCCGCCGGGTATCTGTTCTCGGGAAATCCGTGGTAAGGCCCGCACTGAAATATTTGATCCTGCGCAAGCAGAAAGAAAACATAGAAAAGCATTACGGCAAGCTGGCCGCTGATCTTTTCGGCGTTGTCGGCAATTTGTATAACGTGTATTCCGAACAGGCCGACCTGCGCAGCTGGCAGGCCTTGCCCGGGCAGATCCGCGTGTCCCGGCTTGTGCTTGATCCCGGGGCGTACCACCTGCGCCTGAACAGCACTGCCGCGCCTTCCAAAGACCTCGGCGATGTCAATCTCAATGCCGGCGAGATCCGCTTTGTTATCACCCGCACGGCGTTGCGATAAAATTATTGTTTGCGCACTGTGCCGCTTCATACGTGATAGGAACTTTTTCCTGTAAAAGCCGCGTTTTTAAACATTAGTAAAAAAATCAAAATTCTTCTTCCGGCGGTGCGCTTTCCCTGTACAATAATTTTGTTGTTATATCTACAAATCATATATCGGGAGGCGCTATGCGTCATTTATTGAGAACAGGTTTAGTCATGTTGTTTCTTTCCGTCGGGGTTGTTCAGGTTTTCGCCGGCGGGTCTGGGGCGTATCGCATCGAAGTGCCGGATGCGGCCGCGGTGAGCATGGGCTCCGCGTTCGCGGGCCAGGCGAATACACCGGCGGCGGTGTATTACAATCCGGCGGGCATGACCCAGATGGTGGGCCAGGCGATTTCCATGAACGTGTCGGTCATTGAGCCGCATGAGACATATAAAGGGCCGCAGGCATCGACGGCGGTTCAGATGAAGCGCGGGGATATTCCGATCCCGAGTTTTTTCTATGTAACAAAGTTGACAGAAAAGATCGCATTGGGTATTGGCACCACGACGGCGTTTGGGCTGACCACAGAATGGAATGTCGGCAGTTTCGCGCAGTATAATGCTACGCGGACAGCCATGACGAATCATGATTATTATTTTGCGTTGGCGTATAAGTTGAATGAGCAATGGTCATTCGCGACAGGATTGGATATTGATCAGTCTACTCTCGATCAGAGCAAGAAGCTCCCGCAGTCTCTTATTGGTGGTACATATGATGCGAATATGCGCCTTCTCGGGAAAGATACAGCGCCGGGGTTTAGGGTCGCCGCGATGTACAAGATCAATGAACAACATCAGGTGGGTGTGATGTACCGCAGTGCTATTCATCATAACTATAAAGGCAAAGTGCATTTAGATAATTTACAGCCGGGTGTTTTAGGCGCTGGCGGTACTTTTGGAGCGGCTTCATATCAATCAGATGTAACACTTAAATCGACGCTTCCGCAGGCGATCGTCATTGGGTATAGTTATAAGCCGAACCAGAAATGGACGCTTAATGCGGATGTGGAGTGGACAGATTGGAGTTCAACACAGAAGATCGATCCGCAGTTCGCAGAGACCAATCCTACCAAGTTAGGTGCTTTAAAGTCAGGCTATCCCATTTCCCAGGATTGGCACAGCGCGTTCGGGCTTTCTCTCGGCGCTGAATATGCCATGTCAGACCGCTTGCGTTTGCGTGGTGGTTCTTATTTTCATCAGACGCCGATCCCGACAGTCAACTGGGATCCGAGTATCCCGGATGCCAATCGTTTAGGGCTGTGCACAGGTTTCGGGTATGATGTGACCAAGAATATGACGCTTGACATGGGCTGGACGTCCTTGTTCTATCAGCCGCGCAAGGTGAATAATAATGTGGCCGATCCTTTGGCCGGGCAGCAGATCGATGGAACGTACAGGCAGTATGTCAATTTGTTGCATGCCACAATGTCGTATAAGTTCTAATTTTCGGTTGCTGGTAAAGCGGGATGGTTTGTTGTGAAGATAGCGTTGGCCCAGATCAATACCATCGTCGGAGATGTCGACGGAAATGCGCAGAAGGCGCTTCTGTTCCTGAAGGAAGCGGCCTTGAAAAAAGCGGATCTGGTCGTTTTTCCGGAATTGACCCTCACAGGATACCCGCCGGAAGATCTCGTATTAAAAGCCCATTTCATTGACCGAAACCTTGAGGCATTGCGCGCGTTTTTGCCTGCGGTTAAGGGCATTGTCGCGGTGATCGGGTTCGTGGACCGCGATAAAAGCGGCAAGCTCTATAATGCCGCCGCAGTTATTGCGCAGGGGGCGATCAGGCAGGTGTATCACAAGCAGGCCTTGCCGAATTATAGCGTTTTTGATGAGAAAAGATATTTCACGCCGGGTGATCAGGCCGGGCTGGTTAAGATCTGCGGCTATAAAGTCGGTATTAATATTTGTGAGGACATGTGGGAGGACGATGGCGCCTGCGCAACGCAGGCCCGCCAGGGCGCGGAGCTGATCATTAATATATCGTGCTCTCCGTATGAGCATAATAAATTGCAGGTGCGCCAGAAGCTTTTACAGCGCCGGGCGCGCGCGGCCGGGGCGCCTGTCGTCTATGTGAATCTGGTCGGGGGGCAGGATGAGCTTGTATTTGACGGGGCCAGTATGCTGGTGTCGCCGAAGGGCAAGGTCCTGGCCATGGGCGCGCAGTTCAAGGAAGAGCTTGTCGTGTGTGACCTTGCTATCGGCGGCGGCGTGGCTAAAACATTGAGCCCGCTCGAAGAGATATTTGCCGCCGTTGTTCTTGGTACAAAAGATTATATTCAAAAGAGCGGTTTTAAAAAAGTGCTCATTGGTATATCGGGGGGCATTGATTCCGCGTTTGTGGCCGCAGTCGCCGTGGAGGCGATCGGGAAAGAGAATGTTACCGGCATTTCCATGCCGACCCGGTTCAATGCCGAAGCCACGAAAAATGATGCCAGAAGGCTGGCCCGGAATCTTGGCATCCGCTTCCTGGAATTGCCGATCGAAAAGGTATTTAAGGAAAATCTTGGTTTGTTGTCAGAGCATTTTTCGAAAGAGCCGTTTGGCCTTGCCGAAGAAAATCTTCAGGCCAGAATACGCGGGAATCTGTTGATGGCATTCTCGAACAAGTTTGGCTGGCTGGTTTTGACGACGGGCAATAAAAGCGAGATGGCGACGGGGTATTGCACGCTGTACGGGGACATGTCGGGCGGATTTGCGGTCATCAAGGATATATTAAAGACGCAGGTGTATGCACTGTCGGATTTTTATAATGACCGGGCCGGGAAGGACGTGATCCCGCGTTCGATCATCAAAAGAGCGCCGTCGGCCGAGTTGCGGCATGATCAAAAAGATCAGGATTCTTTGCCGCCGTATTCGGAGCTTGATGCGATCCTAACGCTGTATATTGAAGACCACTTTTCCAAAGAGGCGATCGTGAAAAAGGGTTTTCAGGCGGAGATGGTCAGCCGTGTTGTTTCTTTGGTCGACAGGAATGAATATAAACGGCGCCAGTCGCCCCCGGGCGTGAAGATATCTTCCCGCGCATTTGGAAAAGACTGGCGTTTGCCGATCGTGAATAAATATAAAGGGTAGTAAGGAAGGCACGTATGATCGTCGCTATTACAGGGGTTACAGGGTTTATCGGCAGAAATTTGCTGTGTGAGCTGATCAAGCGCCACAGCGCAGACCTTGCACAGCTTCAGATCTTTTTGTTCGGCCGCGGGCAAGGCGAAGTTTCCTTTCGTGACCGGGTCCTTCGGACGCTGTTAACCGAGGGCGCAGAGTATTGCGACATTTCTCCGGACTCGCCCATGCTGAAAGCTTTTATCGACAAGGGCCTTCATTGTATTGAATTCGACCTTTCGAAAAAAGGGCTGGGCATTTCCCGGGAAGACCTGTTGACATTGCGCACGGTGCGTTTCGATTTTGTTTTTCACAGCGCGGCGTCGACAGACCTGCGCACTTCTGCGGCGATCCAGCATCAGATCGAAAAGACCAACATTCAGGGCACAGAATTACTGCTGGCGCTTGTTAAGGAATTGAAGGTGGATGAGTTTTGTTATGTCAGCACGGCGTATGCCAATGGGAAAACATATGGCCGTATTGACCCGGATTATGTGAATTTTGAGCATGAGTTCCGCAACCCGTACGAGTTCGCCAAATTAAAAGCAGAAACAGTGGTCGAAGCGGCCTGCAAAGCGGGCGGGATCCGTTGCCGTATTTTCCGCCCGTCGTCCGTATGCGGGCGCCTGATGGAGAAGCCGCTCGGGGCTATTAACAAGTTCGATGTGTTTTATGGCTGGGGTGCGTTCTTCCTGGCGCTGAAATTAAAGCATCTGGGGGGGGCGGATAAAGTATTTGATGTGTCCGTGCCGTTTAATGCGCGTATTTTTTCGCACCCCCGTGGCGGGCTGAATATTGTTCCGGTGGATTATGTGGTGAAGGCGATGTATCACATTTGCACAGAACATGTGGCGGGGACCCGGTTCCATCTGGTCAGCCCGAAAGAATCCCAGCACCGGTTCTATCTGGACCGCATGATCGCGGCGCTCAATATCACCGGCATCAAGCATGTGGACTATGTTCCGACCGACAAGAATGACCTGGAGAATTTTTATTATCGTACGGTCGGCAAGATCTTCACGCCTTACGTCGACGGAGAGCCGATCCTTTTTGACACGTCGAATTATGATCATGTGATGAAGAAGGCCGGGATCGTATGTCCGCCGATCGATCAAAAGAACTTTGATCTGCTGATGGATTTTGCGAAAAAACAATTCTTTGGTATGACAGCCGCCGCATGAAGTGGTTTCCTTTCCTTTCGCTGTTCGCCGGGATCTTCTGCTGGACGCTCGCGGTCTTTATTCTGACCCGGGGGCTTCAGGCGGCGGTACAGCGTTCTTTTGCCCTGGTCACCGCCCTTATCGGGATATGGTCGTTTTTTCCGTTCGTTTCCTCCCTGGCTATTGCGAAAGACCCGATGATTTTCTGGTTGCGCCTTATTTATTTTCCGGCGCTGTATGTGCCGGCCGCGTTCATTTTCTTCATGGCTAATCTGCTGGGGTTGATCGAGCGGCCCATGACGCGCCGTGTTTTCTGGGCGGCTCTTGCGGTGTCGACAGGGCTTGGCATGCAGGCGATGACCAGCGGGTTTATTGCGGACCTGCGGCCCAACCATTATGGGTACAGCCTGGTTCCCGGGCCGTGGTATCTTTTCTTCATCATGTATTTTGCGTTCTCATACATGTACGCTTCCAAAAAGCTTTTACAGCAGTACTGGGTGGCTACCGGACAACAGCGCAATCAGTTGCGTTATATCGGGATCGCCTTTGCGCTGGCGTTCATCAGCGGCCTGATCCATTTTTCGACGGCATTTGGATTTCGTGAAGTGGTGTCGCACGATATTCTGGTCGTGGCGTACAGCCTGCTTATCGCGTACGCGGTCATTCGTCACCGGCTTTTGGATGTGCGTTTGGCCATGTCGCGCGCCGCACTGTTGCTTGTTGTTTATGCGATCGTGCTCGGAGGGCCGTATTGGCTGGCCGCAGTATGGCGCACGACGTTGCAGGCACATTTTGGTGAGGCATGGGTTTTTGTGCCGATCACACTGGCGGTGGTGTTCGCGACCGCCGGGCCGTTCGTGTATTATTTTATCCAGCGGCGGACAGAAGACCGCCTGCTCGCGGAACAGCGGCGGTATCAGAAGACCCTGATCCAGGCCTCGTCCGGCATGGGGCATATCAAGGATCTGGAAAAGCTCATCAAGCTGATCGCCCGTATCGTCATGCGTGCGGTCAAGCCCGAGCACTGCGTGGTTTATGTGCTGGACAAGTCTTCAGGGAAGTATATCCTCGGGTCTGCGCTGTCGAGGGATAAGGGCGTATCTTTCCCGCCCGCGATCCCGGAAAAGACCTCCTTTATTCAATATATCCGTGAGCAGGGCGTTCCGGTCCTTCCGGACGAGCTGAGGCATCAGGCGTCCCGCGCGTCAAAGATCGGGTTGTCGGCCATTGCGCTTGAGCTTTCCTGGCTTAAGGCGGCGATGCTGGTGCCGAGTGTGATCGACGGGCGCATGGCCGCGTTCCTTGTTCTCGGGGTCAAGCCGCAGGGTGCGCCGTATAGCGCAGATGATATTTCGGTGTTTACGATCCTCGCGAATCAATCGGCACTGGCGATCGAGAATGCCCAGTTCTATGAAGATGTGAAGCGGACGCAACAACAGTTGTTTGATGCGGAGAAAATGGCCACGATCGGCACCATGGCGGACGGGCTGTCGCATCAGATCAATAACCGGTTGCATGCCATGGGGTTTATCGCGGGCGATATGCGTGACACGTTGAAATTAAGCCAGGACCATTTTCAGGCGAGCGAAAAGCTTCAGGAGATCTCGAAAGAATTTGATTTCGGATTAAGCCGCCTGGAAGAGAATGTGGTGCGCGGGCGTGAGATCGTGCAGGGGCTGATGAAGTATACGCGTAAAGGCGAGGAAGGCTTTACCGCGAATGATATTGATCAGATCTTTAATTCAGCGTGGGAAATGGCGCAGTTCAAGATCAAGCAGGGCGTGATGAAGATCGCCAAGGAATACGATACGGCCACGATCCCGAAGGTGAAAGGGAATTTCACCCAGCTTCAGGAAGTATTTTTTAATATGATCGATAATGGCTATGATGCCATGATGCAACGCAAGGCCGAACTTCAGGAAGAGGGGTATCAGCCGTTGTTGCGGGTGCAGGTGGAACAGCGCGACGGGTGTTTGAACATTATTTTTATTGATAATGGCATCGGGGTCAAGGAAGCGGATGCCAAAAAGCTTTTTACGCCTTTTTTTACAACGAAAGCCACGAGCAAAAAGGGCACGGGCCTGGGCTTGTACGTCATCAAGAAGATCGTCGAAGAGAATCATGAAGGCAAGATCCGCTTTGAGTCGGTGTATAAACAGGGGACGACGATCACGGTTTCTCTGACAGCCGCGACGCCGTCATTTTGAGGCCAACAGGCTGAAAAATCTCCAAGGTTTTTAATGGGCACAAAGACTGTGCACAATAATTAATGCAGGAGATCCTTCGCCCTCGGGCTCAGGATGACGGCAAAGAGTGCAAAAGTGTAACGAAATCGTAAAAAGCCTTTTCTTTGAAACAGGGTTTGTTTATAATGCAGATTAATTAAGAATAAATTTATTGTACATCGTGTATAAGGAGTTATTCATGAAAAAGCTTATGTTTATTGTGCTGGCATCCGTGGCATTGATGGGTTGTACAGGAACGGAAAAAGGCGCTGGGATCGGCGCTATCGCAGGGGCTGGCCTTGGGGCTATTATCGGTTATCAGAGCGGCCATGCCGCTGAAGGGGCGCTTATAGGCGGCGCGGTTGGCGCAGGCGGCGGGGCTTTGGCCGGACATGAGATGGATCAGGAAAAGAAAGATAAATAGTTTTTAGAGAGCGCTATGAAAATTCTTATTGTTGATGATTCCCTGCTCGATCGGAAGCTGCTTTCCAGGACGCTGGTGAATGCCGGGGTGAAGAATGAGATCGTCCAGGCGGAGAACGGCGAAGCGGCGCTGGGCATTATTGCCCAGCATATGGGAGACCTTGCGCTTATTTTTCTTGATTACCAGATGCCCAACATGTCGGGCATTGAGCTCATGGACGGGTTGGTCAAGATCCCGGCTACGGCCGGTATCCCGATGGTCATGGTCACGGCCTCGGCCTCCGACGAGAGCAAGCTTGCGGCGTACAAGATCAATCCGAAGCTCGCCGGGTATGTCCTAAAGCCGTTCAAGCTGGATATTCTTTTAGCCACGATCAAACCGTACGTTCAATTCTAATGCCTGACTTTCGGGACGCCCATCATCAGGAGCTTTTTCAATGCGCGCTCATCCTGTCGATCGCGGTGAAGAAAATGCTTCAGGTAAAGGGCGGCATCTATCTTTCTGCCGATCCGGAACCCAAAGAAAAGAATATCGTTCAGTTCGAGAAAAGGATGCGCGTGGACGGCCTTGAGAAATTCGGCGACCGGACCGCGTTCTCGACGGTGTTCTTTTGCCGGGATAAGGAGCATTTGGAACGTCATGCGGCGGTGGGCAGTTTTACGATCTTTATCCCTGTGAATTATATTTCAAAATTGCTGTGGCAGATGGAGTATCCCAGGATCGACGAGGAAGACGACATGATGGTTCTCGACGCATGCGGCACGGTGGCGAATCTTGTGGCCGGGTATTTCGTCAAGGAAATGATGGATATGGGATATGTTCATCTGGAGATGTCGCATTTTGAAAGTTATATCAATACCGCGGTCGATGGTGTCGAATTTCCGAGTGATCAGGCGACCAAGTATGAGACTGAATTCTATATTAAAGGCGAGAAGCGGATCGTGACCGAACTGGCGATGGGGTATGTGCCCAGGTATTAAGGGTTTAACCGGGAGCCGTTATGACAAAGACTATTCTCGTCGCTGATGATGACCGTACGCTCGTGCACGGGGTCACAAAATTCCTTCAGGACGGCGGCTTTCGCGTCCTTCAGGCCTATGACGGGGATGAAGCGCTCGCCCACATTGAGCGCGAACGGCCGGATCTGATCATCCTGGATATTCAGATGCCAAAGATGAGCGGCTATTCGTTCATTTTCGAATTGAAAAAGCACGGCCACGGCGCGCATGTGCCGATCATTGTCCTTACGTCGCGCGATTCCATGGAAGAGATATTCCGGGCGGAAGGCGTGCAGGATTATATTGTCAAGCCCATCACGCATAAGGATCTTTTGTTAAAGGTGCATCAATACGTTAAACCGTATTAATCAGGGGGAGTACATGCTTAAGGGGTATCTCGCACAGCTCGGCATCACCGGCGTTACGGACATTCAGTACAATCTTTCGTACGATGAATTCTTCAAGCACGAGACCGATCCGTCACTCGAGGGCAATGCCCGCGGGGTTGTGACCGAGCTTGGCGCGGTCAATGTGGATACCGGGAAATATACCGGACGTTCTCCCAAGGACAAGTATTTCGTGGATGAGCCGTCATCGAATAAGAATGTCTGGTGGGCGGCTTCGGATAATGGGTCGGATAACCGGCGCATGACGCCTGAGGCGTGGCAGCATGTGAAGGGGCTTTCGGTCGCGCAGCTTTCGGGCAAGAAATTGTATGTGATGGACGGTTTTTGCGGCACGAATGCGGATACGCGCATCGCGGTGCGCCTTGTGACCGAGATCGCCTGGATGGCGCATTTCTTTAAGAATATGTTCATCCGCCCGACGGATGCTGAGCTCAAGAATTTCAAGCCGGATTGGGTCGTCCTGAATGCCTGTAAAACATCCTGCAAGGATTTTCAAAAGTACGGCCTGCGGACAGAAGTGTTCGGCGCATTTAACATTGCCGAGCGTATGACCTGTATTGGCGGCACGTGGTACGGTGGTGAGATCAAGAAGGGAATATTCACGATGATGAATTATTTCCTGCCGTTAAAAGGCGTAGGGTCGTTCCATTGTTCGGCGAACATGGGGGATAAGGGCGATACCGCGCTGTTCTTCGGGCTTTCCGGCACTGGTAAGACGACGCTTTCCGCGGACCCCAAGCGCAAGCTGATTGGCGATGACGAGCATGGCTGGGACAATGCCGGCGTGTTCAATTTCGAAGGCGGGTGTTACGCCAAGTGTATCAACCTCTCGAAGGAAAAAGAGCCGGATATTTATCATGCGATCAAGCGCAATGCTATCCTCGAGAATTTAATGCTCGACGACAAAGGGCGCATTGATTTCGAATCCGAGAAAAAGACCGAAAATACGCGCGCGTCGTATCCGATCGATCATATCCAGAATATTGTGACGCCGGTGTCCCGCGGCGGGCATCCGACCAAGATCATTTTTCTCTCCTGTGATGCTTACGGCGTCTTGCCTCCGGTGGCCAGGTTGAGCAAGGAACAGGCGATGTATCATTTTCTAAGCGGGTATACGGCCAAACTTGCCGGCACCGAGCTTGGCGTGACCGAACCGCAGGCAACATTTTCGTCGTGTTTCGGGCAGGCGTTTTTAGCGCTGCACCCGATCCATTATGCCAAGATCCTGGCCGCAAAGATGGCGGAGCATGGGGCCACGGCGTACGCGGTCAACACCGGATGGGTTGCCGGGAAATATGGCGTCGGGTATCGCATGGACATTGTCCAGACGCGCGCGATCATTGACGCGATCCTTAACGGCGAACTTGATCGGGCGGAGCACGAGATCATGCCGATCTTTAATGTGGAACTGCCTAAAAAAGTGACAGGCGTGGACAGCAAACTTCTTAATCCGCGGAATTGTTGGGCGGATAAGGCGGAATATGACACGGCTTGCCGTAATTTGGGAGCCATGTTCGTGAAGAACTTCAAGAAGTTTGAAGATGATCCGGCTGCCAAGCGGCTGGTGGCGTTCGGGCCGACGGTGTAACAGGGAGGTTTTGTGAAAGTTTCAAAGATTCTTCTGACTGCATTGATCCTGGCGGTTGCCGCGGTTGTGATGGCGGTTGCCAAAGGGCATGTCGCGCCGCCGACGAAAAAGGTGACGCATGATCTCAATCATTTAAAAGGAGATCCGAAATCCAAGGTTGAGATCATCGAATATACGGATTTTCAATGCCCTGCCTGTGCCAAGGCATCGGGCGTTGTTGACGAAGAGCTAAAGAAGTACGGCAACAAGGTCCATTTTGAAATGAAGTATTTTCCGTTGCCCATGCATAAGAATGCCCGCCGGGCCGCCGCGTTCGCGGAGTGCGCGTCCGAGCAGGGGAAATTCTGGCCCATGCATGATGTCCTGTTCAAGACCCAGACAAGCTGGGGTACGCTTGGGTCGCCGGATGAATATTTGACCGGCCTGGCCGCGTCGCTCGGCATGGACGGCAAGCGCCTCGAATTCTGCCTGAAGAATCCTTTGACCGAAGGTCATATCCTTCGCAATATGGAAGAGGGAAAAGATATTGGGATCAGTGCGACGCCGTCTTTTGTGGTGAACGGCAAGATGGCGGTTGGCGGCGAAAATTTCCGCAAGTTGCTGACAGAGGTGGTGGAAGGCCATGTCCATTAATGTTTTTTTGATCCTCAGGATTATTCTTGGCGGGATCTTTATTGTTTCCGGGGTTGAGAAGGCCGCCTCCCCGGTCGAGAACTTTATCTATGTCCTTCAGGCGTACAAAATAGTCCCTTCCGGCAGCGAAGCTTTTATAGCTGCGGCTTTTCCCTGGTTTGAACTTTTAACCGGTATTTTTATGATAACCGGGTTGTGGCTCGTTTGGGTGCTGCGCGCGTCGATGCTTCTTAATGGCGCGCTGATGATCGTGGTGGGGCAGGCGATCATCCGCAAACTGCCGATCAATGATTGCGGGTGTTTCGGCAATCTGGTCCATTGGCCGCTTCAGGGCGTATTCTTTCTCGATCTGGCGATGTTTCTGACGGCGTTTTTATGTTTGAAGAACAGGACAAAGGCGTCTGCGTGGAGCCTGGATATGTTGTATGGTAAAAATTAATGAAAAGCTTCTGGTCCGGTTTAATAATTCTTATGGCGATGACAGCGTTTGCGCGCGGCGACAATAATATTAAATCCGCCGGGCTTGCCGGGAGCTGGTATCCGGGGAGCCAGGCTGAATTGTCGTCCATGCTGGATCAGGATCTGGCGGCCGTCAAGGATGTTCCGGTGAACGCGGATATCGCGGTCATTGTGTCTCCGCATGCCGGCTATGTGTTCTCGGCCCCGGTCGCGGCGTATGGCTTTAAGGCCGCGGCGGCGAACAAGAAGGTTTCGACGGTCATTATTCTGGCGCCGTCGCATCATATTTCGTTTAAAGGCGCCGCGGTGTGGAGTGAGGGCGGGTTTGAAACGCCGCTGGGTGTGGCGGCCGTCGACACGGCCCTGGCGCAAAAGATCCTGGCCGCGGACAAGCGATTTTCGTTCCGTCAGGATGTGTTTACGGGGATCCCGGGCCGCGCAGAGAATTCGGTCGAGACCCAGATCCCGCTTATCCAGAAAGTTTTTCCGGAGGCAAAGATCGTTCCGGTCATTTTGGGATTTCCGCCGGAGCCGGATGTGCTTAAGTCCATGGCGCAAGCGCTGGCGCTGGCGGTTGGTGACCGTGATGATGTGCTTGTTGATGTAAGCGTGGACCAGTCGCATTTTCATTCGGATAAGGAAGCGCGCGCGATCGATCAGGTTGGCCTGAATGCGATCGAGGCCATGGATATTGATGCGCTGTGGCAGGGGCATCAGGACGGACGCATGGAAGTGGACGGGTTTCATGTGGTGGCGACGGCCATGATGTATGCCAAGGCGCGCGGATTTAATAAGGCGAAGGTTTTGCGGCATGCGACCTCGGCGGATGTGACCAAAGACCTTTCCAGTGTGGTCGGGTATGCGTCGATCATGATGTATCGCGACCGAACGGTTCCCGGGATCCAGCCTCTTAGTATGGCGCAGAGAAAACGCCTGGTACATATTGCGCGCACGGCGCTTGATGCGTTTGTGCGGACAGGCAAGGCGCCGGCCGTGGATGAGGACGACGCGCGGCTGTCCGTCGAAGAGGGCGCGTTCGTGACGCTCACCAAACAGGGGCAGTTGCGCGGGTGCATCGGGAATATTATGGGCCAGGGCCCGTTGTTTAAAACGGTGCGTGCTATGGCTGTGGCGGCGGCGAGTGAGGATCCGCGGTTTAATCCGGTGACCGCGGATGAGCTTAACGATATTGACGTGGAAGTTTCAGTCCTGTCCAGGCCGCGATTGGCGCGGGCGGATGAGATCGTGCTTGGGACACATGGCGTTATTGTTCGTCAGGGCCGCAAAGGCGGGGTGTTCTTGCCGCAGGTTGCGACAGAAACAGGTTGGTCCAAAGAGCGGTTCATGAGTGAACTCTGCGCGCAGAAAGCAGGGCTTCCGCCGGAGTGCTGGAAGGATCCGCTCACAACGATCGAGATATTTACAGCCGACGTGTTCGGGGAAAAGGAATAGGTATTCGGGATGAAAAGAAAAAAAGAAGATAAGAAGAATAAAGACCAAAAAAAGCCGTTCTTATCGGATCGGCAGAGAAAAGTCCTTTTGGTTGTGATCGTTCTTATGTTTGTGCTTGTTCCGATTGTGGAGAATTTTCGCTGCAAGGCGGCCTGCCTGAAGCGTGTGAAGACGCCGTATCCCGAGATCGCGTGCAAATATCAATGCCCCTGGCCCTGGGAAAAACAGTGACCCCGCATGACCCAGCCGTCCTACCCGCGCACTATTTGGACATTCACGCTCCTGATCATCGGGGCAGGGCTGATAACGCTTTATAGCGCGTCGTACGACAATGTCCGCGTGTCGCACCAGGTTTTTTATGATCAGCTTTATTGTGCGGGTGCCGGTATTGCGATCATGTATTTTCTGGGCCGGATGAATTACCGGCATTTCTTTGAAGGGGCATATGTCTTTTACGGCATAAACCTCTTTTTTTTGCTGGCGGTTTTGCTGGTCGGGCGTTCGGCTCTTGGCGCCACGCGCTGGTTCAATATTTTCGGGTTCAGCTTCCAACCGTCGGAGTTGTCCAAGATCGCGGTCATCCTCATGCTCGGGCGTTATTTCAGCACGCGCAACCCCAAACTTTCGTTTAATTTTCGCAGTTCATTTTATGCCCTTTGCCGGGACTTGGTCTATCCGTTCTTTTTAATGCTGTTGTCGTTTGTGCTGATCTTTAAACAGCCGGACTTGGGCAGCGGCATTCTGGTGTTTGGTATTTTTGTCGTGATGCTTTATGCGAGCGGGATCGACCGCAAGCCGTTCCTGATCTTTGTCGGAACGTGCCTGGCCTTTGTGCCGGTGGGCTGGCATCTTTTAAAGGATTATCAGAAAGACCGCCTGCTGGTATTCATGAATCCGAATATTGATCCTTTAGGCGCAGGATATACGATCATTCAATCGAAGATCGCGATCGGGTCCGGGCAGTTATGGGGCAAAGGCTGGCTTGCCGGAACGCAGAATCAGCTGAATTTTCTTCCTGAACGGCATACAGATTTTATTTTTTCCGTGATCGGGGAAGAGTGGGGATTCCTGGGCGCGATGGCGCTGCTTGTGTGTTATTTTGTGTTGATCTATACTGCGATCGAGATCGCGGGTAAGCTTAAAGATAAATTCGGGTATCTTGTGGTGGCCGGGATCGTCTCGATCCTGGCACTGCAGGTTGTGATCAATATGTCCATGACCATGGGCCTGAGCCCGGTGGTTGGTATCACGCTGCCTCTCATCAGCTACGGCCGCACGTCTTTTCTCGTCTTTATGATCATGATGGGATTTCTTCTGAATATCAGCCAAAAGCGCTCGTTATAACAGCGCAACAACCGCCATAACCTCCGGGGTTATGGCGGTTGTTGATCTTTCATCAAGTTCTTCAGGGAGGCGTTTGGGTGATTGTTTCGTGGGTGGCAAATTATATTTAAAAGTGCCGGAACTTCTCGGGATTCATTAGACAAAGCAGTGCAGAGTAATTATTCCCTCACGTTGACAAACCTTCGAACGCTCGTTATATTAAAATAAACTAATAGTAATACATTTATGCATTTTGAACGTACGTCCAAAAAGCAGTTGGGTGAACTTCTTATCGAGCGCGGGGTCATTAATACGGCCCAGCTGAACGAGGCTCTCCTGTATCAAAAAGGCCGGCCTGGACTTCTGTTCGGCGAGGCGCTGGTACAGATGAAGTATGCCAGCGAAGAAGACATCGCCCAGGCGCTCACCTGTCAATACGGCTTTCCGTATCTGCCGCTTGCTGCCTATGAGATCGACCAGGAAGTCTTGCGGCTTGTTCCGGCGAATATCTGCGCGCAGTTTTGTTTGATCCCCGTTGATAAGATCGGCCGCAGTTTGACCTTGGCCATGGCGAATCCGCTTAATGTCAAGGCGGTCGAAGATGTTGAGCTTTTATCCGGTTGTTCGGTCCAGGCGTTTGTTAGCACCACGCGGGATGTCCGCGCGGCCATTCAAAAATATTATCATTCTTCCTGATGGCAACATTAAAAGAGCGTATTAAAGATATTCTTTTGCGCGAGAAGATCCTCAGGCCCGAGGACCTGGCGCGCGCCCTTGAAGAGCAGGAAAAGTCCGGCGGAGAGCTCTCGCGTATTCTGATCCGGATGGGCCTTCTTCAGGAAGAGCAACTGGCGTTCATTTTAAGCGAGGGCCTGAACCTTCCGGTGATTAACATTTCCCGGCTGAAGGTTGATCCCGCCGTCGCGGCCATGCTTCCGGCGGATGTCTTGAAAAAATATCAGATCCTTCCGGTGTCCCGCCTCGGTGATAATCTGGCGCTGGCGATGGCGGATCCGTTGAATGTGCTTGTGATCGACAATGTGAAGGCGCTCACAGGGCTTACGATCACGCCGATCATCGGCCGGCCGCGCGATATTCGTGATGCCATCGAACAATATTCTGCGCCGCAGACCGAAGACTCATTCAAGAAGATCGTCCGGGATATCAAAGAAGCTGAAGAAGTCGAGCTTGTGAGTGAGGGTGCAGACAAGCTCGATACGAAAGATATCGAGCATCTGACGCAGGAGGCCCCGATCATTCGCCTGACGAATACGATCGTGCGCCAGGCGGTCCTGGCCAAGGCGAGCGATGTGTTCATCGAGCCTCTCGAGAAGATGCTGCGCATCCGCTATCGTGTCGATGGCATCCTGCGCGAGATCGACCGCATGTCCAAGGCCCTGCATTTTCCCATCGTGTCGCGCATCAAGGTTGTTTCCAATCTGGATATTTCCGAGCATCGCCTGCCGCAGGACGGACGTTTCAAGACCGTGCTCGAGGGCGGGAAGGAAGTGGATTTTCGCGTGAATGTGCTGCCCACGGCATACGGGGAGAAAGTGGTCTTGCGCGTGCTCGACAAGAATCAGGGCAAGGTGGATATTGAAAAACTGGGATTCGAGCCTGAGCCCTTGGCGCGGCTCAAGGAATGCGCGAGTCGCCCTCACGGCATGATCCTGGTCTGCGGCCCGACGGGAAGCGGCAAGACAACGACGCTGTATTCGGTGTTGAAACATATTGATTCGCCGGGCAAGAATATCGTGACGGTCGAAGATCCGGTCGAATACCAGATGAAGGGCTTGAACCAGGTGAATATCCGTTTTGAAGTCGGCCTCACGTTCACAGCCACCCTGCGCTCGATCTTGCGCCAGGATCCGGATGTCATCATGATCGGCGAGATCCGCGATTCCGAAACGCTGGATATCGGGGTCAAGGCGGCGCTGACCGGGCATCTGGTGTTGAGTTCCCTGCATACAACGACGGCCGCCGGTTCTGTTGTGCGCATGGCGAATATGGGCATCGAGCCGTTCTTGATCTGCTCGGCGGTGAACTGTTTTGTGGCGCAGCGGCTGTTGCGTAAAATATGCGGGCATTGCAAGGAAGAGGTCCGGATCACGCAGACGCTCTACGATAAGCTTGCGATCGGCAGGATCATGCCCGGGAAGGATCTTTTATTCTATCGCGGAAAAGGTTGCCCGAATTGCATGGGCAGCGGTTACGGCGGGCGCATCGGGATCACGGAAGTCCTGGTTCTGTCACCGTCGATCCGAAAACTTGTGCTTTCGCAGGCCGGGGAGCTTCAGATCAAGGCCATGGCGCGTGCGGAAGGGATGCGGACGATGCGTGAGGATGCGGTTGTCAAGGCGGCCCAGGGGCTGACGTCGCTTGAAGAAGTAGTGCGCGTGACCGCGCAGGACGAAAAATAAATATGTTAACTGTACGCGAGAGGATCATTAACGCGCTGTTGCAACTGCCGGATGTGGCCCAGGCGGATATCGACGCCGTGGTCGCGTTCCAGCATGCGCAGGGGATCTCGTTTGACGAGGCCATTATTAAAAAAGGCCTGGTGAGCG
>JADFWS010000029.1 GCA_015234065.1 Candidatus Omnitrophota bacterium | reverse complement strand
GCCAGGACCTGATAAGGGATGTCGACAGCGCCGGCATTATGAAGGACACTGGCATAATAAAGATTATTGATATTGTCTTTCCCCATCCTGAACTTTTGCGCCACCGCGCGCACGATCTTGAAATAAACCGAACTGTGCCCCCGGTAGCCTTCGCCATGTTTCTCGAACAGGGACCTGACCAGCTTCATTGTTTCAAGAAGGATCTTCTGCTGCTGTTCGGCATATTGAAGGTTGCGGATCGCCGTCACCGACTGCTCGGCGAAGATCGTGAACATCTCCCGGTCATAATCGTCGAACACAAGTTCATCGTACTTGCGCTTGATGATAATAGCCCCGATACACTCATCCGTGACGAGTGGCATGCCCATGAGGCGCTCCTCAAAAAGCGAATTGCCCTGGGTCACGCCCATTTCCTTGGGCGACACGCGGGCCAGCGCCCGGCGATTCGTAATAATATAGTTGATCTGGTTGTTGAACGCCGCGATCATCTGCAGCTTCTTCCCGTCGGGCTCAAGAAGGTAAATACTCGCCGAGGACGCGCGCACGAACTGGCAGAGGAGGCGCGTCAGGCGCAGGGACAGCTCTTTTAAGTTCGGCGTCGAATTGACCAGCCGGTAGACAATATGCACCGCAGAGAGGATCTGCTTATACTTTTTTGTAAGGTTCGAAGAGTCGTTTGTATTCATCCATTGCCGCCCTGTCGGTCATGGCCGCGATATAATAACACACCACGGCTAATAATTCTTTCCTGGAATATTTACGCGCTCTATCATATACATCATACGGCAGCTGTTTCGGATTGTCCATATAGACGTCAAAGAGCTCGTTTAAAATACGGCGCGCCTTGGACGTCATCCGTTCCACGCGCCAGTGATGGTACACTTTTTCAAAAAGAATATCCTGAAGCAACTTGCGTTCGGCGATCATTTTATCAGAAAAATCCACGACCTTTTTGCCAGCCTTTTTAACAAGGTCTTCGAGCGACGTAAAATCCTGGTCGCCAAGACGCGCGGACGTAGCCTCCAGAAGGTCGCGCACCTGCATATCAATGAGCGCGCGCACCACCTGATATTTGAACATGGGCTCTGTTGCCGAAAGCCCGGGGCGCTTGATCCGCTCGACGGCACGGCACCACAGCGCGCTATCTTTCAGGTCATCGGCCGTAATACACCCGGACGTAAGCCCGTCATCAATATCATGGTTAAGATACGCGAGCGAATCCGCTTTATCCACCACTTGCGCTTCCAGCGAACAGGCGCGCTCCCGAAGCTTCTTCGCGAACGCGCGGTCTTCGACAACAGCCGTTTCGCCGATCTTATCGTACAGCGTTTCATGCTTCAGGATCCCGACCAATACCTCGACGGTCAAATTAAGGCCGCTGAAATCCGGATAATGTTTTTCAAGATGCGTGACCACATCAAAACTGCGCTGATTATGATTGAACCCGCCCGCGTCTTTCATCCGGATGTCCAGCGCATCCTCGCCGGCATGGCCGAACGGCGGATGCCCAAGGTCGTGCGCGAGCGCCACGGCTTCGATCAAATCCTCATTTAACGAAAGGCTGCGCCCGATACTGCGGGCCAGCTGTGCCACCTCGAGCGTATGCGTCAGTCGCGTGCGGTAATAATCATTTTCAAAAACAATAAAGACTTGGGTTTTGTATTCAAGCTTGCGGAAAGCTTCGGAGTGGATAACGCGGTCGCGGTCACGCTGAAAACACGTACGATTCCCGGCTTCAGGTTCCGGGTGTTGCCGCCCCCAGGAATCCGAAGCCCGCATGGCATACGGCGCCAGAACCTTATTTTCGAGCTTTTCGATGTCCTGCCTTGTGCGCATGAAGAAGTCTTTCATAAACTGTTTTTAACGACACCGGCATAACTTTCACATCCCCTGTCACCGACATAAAATTCATATCTCCGGCCCAGCGCGGCACGATATGCACATGCACATGCCCCGGGATCCCGGCACCCGCCGCGCGCCCGAGGTTGATCCCGATATTAAACCCATCAGGCTTGATCGTCTTTTGGATCTGCGCTTTCACTGCAAGCACAAGGCTCATGACCTCGGCCAATTCTTCTGCCGTCAGGTCTGCGAGGTCTGCCACATGGCGATACGGCACCACCAGCGCATGCCCGACATTGAAGGGATAAATATTCAAAACTGCAAACGCATATGTGCCACGGCGGAAAATATAATTCTTCGCATCCTTCTTATCTTTCAGAATACGGCAAAAAGCACAAGCCACCTTGTTCTTACCGGCCTTTTGAATATATTCTTCGCGCCAGGGCGCCCACATCATATTCATCTTATTTCAACCTTACGATCTCTGATTTAATCGTCTTTCCCGAAATCTCAAGAACCCCATACGAACGATAGGGAGGGCGAATGCTGTCCGTCGGGCTTCCGGGATTAAAGAACAAAACCCCATCGATCATTTCATTCATGGGTGTATGCGTATGCCCAAAAACAATAATGTCGAGTTTTTCTTCTTTAAAAACCGCCTTGACCCGTTCCAACAGGCCCGGCGTACCGCCATCGCCATGATAAATACCGATCCGCACATCCCCGCACTCGAACACCGCCTGCTTCGGAAGCGCACTGCGCAACTCCAAGCTATCCATGTTGCCGTACACGGCCCGGATCTCCTGGGCCTTCTTAAGGCCATAATACACATCCAGATCGCAAAAATCCCCGACGTGGATCAACAAGTCCGCGGCCTTGATCTCTTTCAAGACCTCGGGTGGGATGAGCTGCGAGTGAGTGTCCGAAAGAGCAATAATTCTCATGGCACAATATACGGTTTATCAAAAAGGCTCATAAACGAGTTCAGCTCCATCTCGTTCCAGATCCACATACGCTCTTCAAGCGCACGCAACCGCGCGCCCTCATCCAGATTAGACAAAGACACCAGGACGCATTTTCTCGGGCGAATACCCATTTTCTTGGCTTCATCCGCCACGGCATTGATATCACTTTCCGCGATCGGGTCCTTGCGGAGCACAAGAAGCCAGGGGCCCTCTTCCGTTTCGGCCTGGATCACATCCATCATACTGCCATTGCGCTGGCGCATCTTCAGTGCGCGCACATCATGAAACGCAGGCATTTTATAAAAGCGCCCGTGGATCTTCAGCTGTTCATTATCAAAACAATGCAGCAGCTCGGACACGCGGCTCGACAGGTCCTTGCGCGACTGGACCTGAAAATCACTGATCGCACGCGTCGCCTCTTCCTTAAACTCTTTCTTCTGGCGGCCAGGCTCAAGCTCGATCGCCTTCACGCGCTTTTCAAACACATATTTGACCCAATAACGCATGAGCGTATCTTTAATATGAAAATAGCCGCCGTTCTTCTCGACCACTTCTTCTGTGATCAACGCGCTCAATTTCTGGGCAACCGGCGCCTGCTTCACGGCGAGCGCCTCTGTAATATCTTTAACCTTGTGCTTCCCGTTCGCGAGCGCAAACAGGATGGGCATGACCAGGCGATTATTTTTCCCGGAGCACAGGCGGTTGGTGATCAGTTCAAAATGCCGCGACAAAGCGCCCCAGCGGCTGAAGATCAAATTCTCGATCGATTGCACGACCAAAGGCGCGTAGATCTCCTCCTGTTTATAAATAGCGCTCAGATTGATCAGCTCCTGCAGAATGATATCCAGATACAGGGGCCTGCCGCCTGTAAAATCTGCCAGGAAATTCTTGAGCTGAAGCCCCATGCGGACCTGGCCCATCCGCCGTTCAATGAACACCTGTGCCGCCTTAAGCTCAAGCGGCGCCAATGTGAGGACCTCGAAACTCCCGAATAAAAGCGTCAGCTTCTCGGCGAGAATGATCTGCGCCTGCGCCTCATACGAACTGGCCACAATATACAGGCAGCGTTTCTGGGTGGTAATACGTGCGGCAAGCTTGCTAAAAACATCCGGGATCCCGAAATCCTCAAATGCCTGGAATTCATCCAGGACGATCACACACGACAAACCTGTTTCTTGCGTAAACGTTTCCGGAAGGGCCAGCACAAGGTCACAGGCATCCGAGAATTTTCCCTTCTCAAGATACGCCTGGATCTCTCTGATCTGGGCCGTACTAAGCGGCAGCGCCGCGCCAACCGCGTCGAGAAGCGCCGGGAGGTCTTCGGTCACCGTCAGGCCCTTGATCCGGGCATACTGATACAACAGGCTGCGCGTCAGCTTAAAAGCAAAGTAATAAAAATCCCTGTTCTCAAGGTCAAGGTACACAGGAACGATCGCATGGTCATCCATATCGGAAACGACGCGCGCCAGCAATGTCGACTTCCCGACATGAAGGCTCCCCAACAGCGCAAGGTTCTGACGGTACCCCTCCTTGAGGTCTGTCACGCGCTTGCGGATCGTATCCAAAATATGCTGTCTGCCGATGAACGACTGATCCATATCCTCTGGCCTTTAAGGCAAATAATGTAACGGGTTCGTCGGAGTTTCCCCGCGTCGGACTTCAAAATGCAAAAACGCCAAATCTGTCTGATTGCCGAGTTGCGCAAGCTTGGTACCACGGGTAACATAATCTCCCAGGCTGACCAGGGCTTTCGCCGTATGCCCATACACTGTAAAGAACCCGTCGGAGTGGTCCAGAATCACCGTATATCCATACCCGGTCATATAATCCGCGAAAACCACCCGCCCGCCGCGTGCCGCGTTGACGATCTCACCTTCCGTCGCGCGGATATCAATGCCGGAACTGCCCGAAGCCCCTTTACGATCCTCAAAATAGGCAATGACCTTGCCCTTGACCGGCCAGGCATAATCATCGTTATTCCCGACGGGAACCTGCGGCAGGGCCACGTCGCGGACCACGGACGAACCGGGGATCACAAGCAACTGATTCTCCTCGATCGACGCGGCATTCGGAATATTATTAACACGGATAATATCATCGACGGAAACATTGTAGGCTTTGGCAATACGCCAGAGGGTTTCGCCCTTGCGGACCTTGTGCTGCACACGGGCCTGAACCAGAGGCTTCTCTGCCGGGAGAAGGACAGAGGGTTTGCGCGCCGTTGCGCAACCGGCCATAAAGAACGCCGCGCAACATACGCTGATCCAACAAAAATGCCTGAAATAAAGAACCATGTTATATCTTGGAGCGAGAGACGGGGATCGAACCCGCGTAGCCAGCTTGGGAAGCTGGAATTCTACCACTGAATTACTCTCGCATAAAAACCGTTTTATAAACCCGCCGTAAGTGCGTGCTTCATGTTCCCGACGGAAACCGCCATGCTTTTTGCCTTAAGGATCTCCCGGCAAACAGCCACACAGTTAACGTTGCACGCCAATACAGACGAGAGGTTTGCCCTGGTGATGCCGCCGATGGCAAATAACGGGAGCCTGAGCCCTTCCGCCTTAAGCGCCGCTTTTTTTAAAAGCGCCAGCTCCATCGGTGCACGCTCAGGTTTCGTTTCTGTCTTAAAGACCGAACCGAACCCGATATAGTCGGCTCCGTCACGATGCGCCTGCATGACATGCTCTAATGTCTGGCATGAGGTTCCAATGATCTTACGCGGACCCAATATCTTTCTGGCCTCGCATACCGGAATATCCCCCTGCCCTACATGAACACCGCTGGCGTTCGCAAGAAGCGCCACATCCACCCTGTCGTTTACAATGAACAAAATACGGCCCTTGAGATACTCCTGAATCTTTTTTGCGAACTTTAATGCCTCTCGGGTTGTTCCTAATTTATCACGAAGTTGTACAATGTCAACGCCGTATTTTTTCGACGCCTTTACAGCATCAAACAGCGTCGAGAGATCTGCCACACTGGTGTCCAGGATCAAGTAGAGTTTAGAGGCTTTTAAGCGCGTTCTTTTCGAGGTCATATATTTCATAGCGCAGGCACTTAAGTGCTTCTGCCGCTTGGACATCCTTTAACTTGGAAAACTCCTCAAGGACCCGTAACGATTCCTTGATCCGTTGCGCATTGGCATAGAAAATATCAGCCACATCCCGGCGCTTCGATTCGGCCGCGATCGTCGAACGCCCGACATCCCCAACAATATCACGGGCACTCACAATATCCCGCAAACCAAACGTCGCCACTGCATCATTCAACCCATGACGGGCACGCTTCCAGCGGGCGGTGGCCTTAGCATCATCAAGCACATAACGGCACACATCTTCACACACGCGAAAACCTTCTTTCGCGCGATTGAAGTTCGCGTCGATCACGCGTGAAAATGCTTTATTGCCAATGCTTTTCAACACAATGCCCTGATCTTCTCGACGATATTGGTCGTTGAAAGCCCGGGAATATATTTGATGAACTCGACCCGGCCGCCGGCCGCCCTCACCACATCCGCGCCAGCCACCTCTTTGCCCTTCCAATCCGCGCCCTTAGCCAATACATCCGGCTCGAGCGCTTCGATCAATTTCTGAGGAGTCGACTCATTGAACATAACCACATGGTCCACGCAGGCCAGGGCCGCCAGCAAGAGCGCCCGCTCTTTCTGCGGCACGATCGGCCGCTCCGGGCCTTTGCTCAACGTCCGCACAGAGGCGTCACTGTTCAACCCGACCACCAGAACCCGGCGGTCATTTTTCTTCACGGCCTCCAGATAGCTTACGTGCCCGTAATGCAAAATATCAAAACAGCCGTTTGTAAAAACAATAGATTTTTTCTGCCGGCGATATTGTTGGATTTTTTTCTTAAGTGCAGCGATCGTAAGGATTTTAGCCGCTGTGGTCATGGGAAGACTACCCCGCAAACGCGTTTTCAACAACTTCACACATCGCATGGAACATGATGATATGAGATTCCTGGATGCGGGCTGTGACTTTGGACGGGACAATGATGGAAATATCTGCAATCTGCGCGGCCGGCCCGCCATCGCCGCCCGTGAAGACAACGGTAGTCATGCCCATAGTTTTAGCTTTTTCAAACGCTTTGAGGACATTCGTAGACTTGCCGCTTGTGGTAATGCCCACCGCGACATCGCCCAAACGGCCTAGCGCCTCGATCTGGCGGGCAAAAACAATATCATAACTATAATCATTGGACAGGCAGGTGAGGATCGATGAATCTGTGGTCAGCGCGATCGCCGGAAGAGCCCTGCGCTCTTTCTGAAAACGGCCAATGAATTCCGCAGCAATATGCTGACTATCAGCCGCTGAGCCTCCGTTCCCAAAAAAGAACACCCGATTATTATTCTGAAACGCCTTGATGACAACCTGAGAAAACTCTTCCAGCGCAGCCGCATTCTTTTCAAATGCCGCCCTCTGAACTTCAGCTGATTGCTTCGCGATCGCGACAATACGTTCTTTCATTACCATTCCATCCCTGCACACTTCTTATCTTTAAACCTGATCCGCTGTAAACACTTTTGAAAGCGCCACCAGCTCCGGCTCAACACGTTTACGCTGCTTCACCGCTTCTTCAATATCAACACAGGTGACTTTATTATTCTTGTAACTCACCATCTTGCCGAATTTTCCCTCAGAAACCAACTCCACCGCCTTAACCCCAAAACGCGTGGCCAGAACACGATCAAACGCCGTGGGCCCGCCACCGCGTTGAATATATCCCAGAACGCTCACGCGCGTTTCATACCCGGTCATGTCTTCAATGGCCTTGGCCAGCTTTTCGCCGACACTGCCGAACCTGCGCTTTTCAAACCCTTCGGGCAGAACGCCCGGCGCATCAATCTCAACGCCTTCGGACAACACAACGATCGAGAACGATTTGCCACGGCGATGCCGATTACGGATCGCATCACATACCTTTTCAAGCTCAACCTTGGCCTCGGGAATAAGGATAACATCCGCCCCTCCGGCCAATCCGGCTTCGACAGCGATCCACCCGGTAAACTGGCCCATGACCTCAATGACCATGATCCGATGATGGCTTTCTGCCGTCGTATGCAGGCGGTCGATCAGCTCGGTTGCCACCTGGACCGCGGTATCAAATCCAAAGGCATAGTCTGTGCCAGACAGCGCATTATCAATCGACTTCGGGATCGCCACAACCTTGAGCACATCCTTCTTGAACAGCTCATGCGCGATACCCAGCGTCACCTCGCCGCCGACCACGATCACGGCATCCATGCCGTTACGCTTATAATTCTCGCGGATACGCTCCACATGCTCCGGATTCTCCAGCGGATTGCAGCGGCTGGTACCCAAAATGGTGCCGCCGCGGTCGAGAATACCAGAAACCGCGCGCGTATCCAGAATGCGGGTATCATTATCGATCAACCCCTGCCATCCGTTCTTGATACCGGAAATAACATAGCCATCCTGCATGCCCTTGTAGACCACCGAACGGATAACAGCATTAAGCCCGGGGCAATCTGCTCCCCCTGTCAGGATCCCTATTTTTTTCATGGCCTGTATCCGCGAAAAGGAATCGCAGCCTCCCCCATGTCCTGATCATCATAATCACGCGCCTTGACATCGCGCGCGGCATCCGCCGATATTTTCACCACATGAATGCGGATATTCACCTTCTCGTCCACACCAACGACCTCCTGAACCTTGCGCTTGATAAGCCCCTGAAGGTCCGCCGTCAGTTCCGGGATATTGGCGTCCGAAGACAGCACAAGCCTGATATCGATCTCCAGGCCTTTTCTTATCGCAGAAATATCTGGTTTCAATTCCTTGATCTGGGGTGTACGCGCCACCATCCGCCGGAGCATATCTTCGAGCGCCGACAACGAGATCGTCACGCGCCCGAGGGGATTGTTCAGCGCAATGATCCGCTCTTTTTCCTCACGGCCGTAAATGATCCGGGCAAATGCGAGGCTGATAAGCATGGCACCGGCCACAATAAATCCAGCCACCAGCCCGGCCTTGGGGTCAAAATACACGAACCCAAGAAACTGTTCAAAAGACCTGAGGCTCAGGAAATGCGCCAGGAAAAGAAGGCTTGAAAACCCGACGATCAAAATGATCGCGACATAAAAACAGATCGCCAAACGATTGAACCAACGCATAGTTATCCCCTTTCCACGCCTTGAATGCTCACGTCGACATCTTTAAGGTTGATATCCGCCATCTTTTCGATCGCGGTCATGACCGTATCCTGGATCTTGCGGGAAGTTTCGGAAAGATTAAAACCGTAACGGATGGCCACTTTGACCACAACACTGACCTGATTGCGCGTGTCCACACGGACATCGACCGCCGAATTGTGGCGCACCCCAAAAACCCCGAGGACACCATCGACAAAACTATTATTGGCCATGCTCACGCCCTGGATATCCGCGATCGCCGCCGTGCAAATATCCGCGATGACGCGCTTGTGGACCTGAATCACCCCAAGATTGATCCCGCTCTCCGGCCTCATACTGCCTCCGATCAGTTCTCGTGCTTCGCCATTTTTTCCAGGAAATGCGTGGAAATATCCCCCTTGACGAACGAGGGATTGTTCATGATCTGCATGTGCAGAGGAATGGTCGTCTTAATGGGAGAAATATAAAACTCGTCGAGCGCGCGGCGCATGATCTTGATCGCCTCAGCCCGGTCGCGGCCATGAACGATCAGCTTTGCCACCATCGAATCATAATACGGGCTTATTTTATACCCCTGATAAATATGCGTGTCAACACGCACGCCGGGGCCGCCCGGTAAATTAAGCTGTTCGATCTTGCCCGGGCACGGGATAAAATTATTATCCGGATCCTCGGCATTGATACGGCATTCGATCGAGTGGCCCTGCATCTTCACATCTTCCTGCTTGATCCTGAGTTTCTGGCCGCAGGCTACCCGGATCTGTTCCTTAATAAGGTCAAGCCCGGTCACAAATTCGGTCACCGGATGCTCAACCTGGATACGCGTATTCATTTCCATGAAAAAGAATTCTCCGCTCCTGTCGAGCAGGAATTCCACCGTCCCGACCCCGCGATAATTAGCTGCCTTGGCGCATTTCACAGCCGCTTCGCCCATCTTCTTGCGCAACTTGTCGGACAACGCCGGCGAGGGAGATTCTTCAATAAGCTTTTGATGGCGGCGCTGAACAGAACAATCGCGCTCGCCAAGATGGATGATATTCCCGTGATAATCTGCCAGGATCTGAAACTCCACATGGCGCGGGTCTGTCACATATTTTTCAATATACACATTGGGATTCTTGAAATTAGCTTCGGCCTCGGTCTGAGCGACCTTCAGTGAATTCAGGAGCGTCACATCATTATGGCAAACCCGCATCCCCTTGCCGCCGCCGCCGGCCGTGGCCTTGATGATCACGGGATACTTGATCTGCTTGGCAACCGCAAGCGCCTCTTCCGGGCTCTTGATAATGCCTTTGCCACCAGGGGTCAGCGGAACGCCGGCTTTACGGGCCGTTTCTTTGGCTGTGATCTTGTCGCCCATCATGCGGATCGTTTCAGGTGTAGGCCCGATGAACTGGATCTTGCACGATTCGCAGATCTCCGCGAAATGCGCGTTCTCCGACAGGAAACCATATCCCGGATGGATCGCTTCAACGTCCGTGATCTCGGCCGCGGAAATAATAGCCGGAATATTCAAATAGCTTTCAGCGCTCGACGCCTTACCGATACACACCGCTTCATCGGCAAAACGGACATGCAGCGAATCCCGGTCCGCCTCGGAATAAACAGCGACCGTTGAAATGCCCAGCTCTTTACAGGCACGAATAATGCGCAAGGCAATCTCGCCGCGATTGGCGATAAGGATTTTTGAGAACATGAACAGGTCTTTCAGCGTTAACGATTATTTAGCCGGATCAACACGGAACAGCACCTGCCCGAACTCAACAGGCTCTCCGTTGTCCACGCAGACCTCGACGATCTTGCCGCGGACTTCAGACTTGATCTCATTCATCAACTTCATGGCCTCAACAATACACACCACCTGGCCAACTTCGACTGCCTGGCCGATCTCGGCAAAAGGCGCCGCTTCCGGTGAAGGCGCGCGATAGAATGTCCCGACCATCGGCGATTTAATATCTTTCAGGTGGCCCTTGTCGGCCGCCACAACTGCCGCTGCAACCGCTGTTCCGAGGGTAGCCTCAACCGCCTTGGGAGGCGCGACCGGGATCGTAGGAATCGTATACGTGATCGGCTGCGCGCCGGTTCCCGGCTCAGTGGTCTTCTTCAGCTTGATCTTGACGCCATCCTGTTCAACTTCGAGCTCTGCCAGCCCGTTGTCGTTCATCAGGTTGACCATTTCTTTCAATTCTTTGAGGTTCATCGGTTCACCCTTTCCACATACTCGCCGGACCGCGTATCGATCTTGATCCACTGATCCACATCAATGAACAAAGGCACGAGGATCGTATACCCTGTCTCGATCTTGGCCGGCTTGGTGTTAGATTTCGTCGAATCGCCCTTAACCCCGGGTTCTGTTTCCGTGATCTTCGTAATAATGAAATTCGGAAGTTCTACCTTAAGAACCCTGTCCTGATACACATACCCAAAGATCTCCATATTATCCAAAAGAAAATTGACCACATGAGCCACATTGTCTTTTTCAATAATATGCTCTTCAAACGTCGTCTGATCCATGAAATGATACAAATCGCCCGTATTATAGAGATACTGCAATTTGCGTTCTTCGAGCGTTACATCATCCAGCGATTCCGCAGAACGATACGTACGCTCGATCACAAGGCCGGTCATCACATTGCGAAGCTTGATCCGCACGAAAGCACTGCCCTTGGGCGGCTTCACATGATTAAAATCCACGATCGTGCAGATGTTGCCATCCACCTTCAATGCTAAATTCTTTGCCACTTCATTAATGCTGATCGACACTTAAAACCTCGCATCCTTTAGGGGTCACCCTCACCATATCTTCCAGCCGCACCCCGTAACGCCCTGGAAAGTATACTCCCGGTTCAACAGTAAAAACCATGTTTTCTGAAAGAACCGCTCCACTTCTATTAGACAATCGCGGCATTTCATGGATCTCAAGCCCCACTCCATGCCCAAGCGAATGACTGAAATATTGCGCTAAATCATGCTTTTCAAGGACATTACGCGCGGCCGCATCAACCTCTTTTGCCGCCATGCCAGGCCGTATAACTTTAATCGCCGCAGCCTGTGAATCCTTTAATATCGAAAGAACTTTTGTGTAAGAAGGGGGCATTTTACCCAAAAAGAACATGCGTGTCAAGTCCGAGTTATACGCATTTTTGGAAACCCCCATATCCACCAGAACCGGCTCTCCCGCACGGAGTTTACGCCCTGTTACACGGGCATGAGGATACGCAGAGTTCGGGCCTGAAGCGATAATAGGCGCAAAAGCTGCCGTCACCCGTTCCTGGCGGTAAAAACCTTCCAGATCATCCAGAATATCCTCCTCTGTCCGGCCTGGGAGTATTTTAGACGCTAAAAAACGATATGCGGCCAAGTTAACCTTCAATGCTTCTTTAATCGCCGCGATCTCGTGTAGATCTTTGACCATCCGCAATGCCTCCACGCAACCATCTGCGGGAACAAATACGGTCTTCTTAAGAATGTCAGCCCGAAGTTTCTTATGCAAAGAAACTGTTATATGCGCTTCATCAACCCCGAGCCGAAGCGTGCCCAGGCGCTTGGCCAAGGACGCTAAAGCATCCGACAATGACGTCTGCAGTTGAACGACCTCGATACCCTTAAGGCTTTTTTTCGCCTCTTGCGCATACCGGGCGTCTGTTATATAGAAAATACCCCTGCCGGAAACCAACAGCCAGGAATCATGCGCCGGAAACCCTGTCAGGTAACGGATATTTATATCATCTGTTACAAGCAGCGCATCGACCTTAAGCACCTGGAATTGCCGAATAAGACGCTTAAAACGCTCTGTCACGATTAGACCGGATTTTATTGATTGACGATATCGATGGCGGCAAGCAGGCCCAAGACATAGCTGTACGGGCCAAAACCGCTCACCTGGCCGGCGCATGCCGGCGCGCTCATGGACTGGTGCCGGAACTCTTCACGCGCGTAAATGTTCGATAAATGCACTTCCACCGTCGGAAGCTTTACCGCGGAAATAGCGTCGCGGATCGCAACACTTGTATGCGTATACGCCGCCGGATTGATCACGATCGCGGAAAAACCGTCCTTCACCGAACGCCCGATCGTATCCACGATATCGCCTTCATGGTTCGACTGGAACGTGGCAAGCTCGACGCTGTACTCTTTGGCCGTCTTTTCTAGAAGGCGGTTGATCTCATCCAGCGTCACGGTGCCGTACACCGACGTTTCGCGCGCGCCAAGAAGATTTAAATTTGGCCCATGGATCACAAGGATTTTTGTCATAAGAACATTCTTTATTTCTTGCCCTCGTCGAACAATAAGACCGGGATCCCGTCCTGAATAGGATACTTGAGCCCGCAGTCCGCATTCGTGCAAATAACCTTGTCGCCCTTTTCAATAACATCCGCCTGACAAATAGGGCAAGCCAGGATTTCAAGCAATACTTTATCCAGCATCAAAACCTCCGCATCATTCCGTGTTGTGTTCCTCTACTGGGATATATTCTATTCCCCTTTTGGGGACACTTCCACAAATTTCATCTGAAGTTCATACACGGTCCCATCCATGAAATTCTCTTCCTGGGGCGTCAAATTCCCGCGCGTTTTTTCTTTCATCATGACTAGCGTATCGATCAGGAATTTTGCCTGCTTTAAATTCTTTTCCTGCTGTCCGGTCATAGGATGCGGAACCTCGCCGAGGAAGATCATGGCCTGATAGCCCATCGACGTCAAATAGGTGAGGAAGCTGACCTTCATTTCTTCTTCCTCAGGCTCATGGCCGCAGGAGCAACCTTCTTTGCACGCATCAGGCGCGCAATCACCGGCCTCTTTTTCTTTCGCCACATTATCTTTCCATGATTCATCAATATGCTTGTCGTTATCCATACGCTCCCTTTCTGCGTTATTCTTCCCTGAATTGAAATGATATCTGCGCATTAAATGTTAATTCCGGATAATTAAGGTCCTGCGGAAAAGGCGGGAACGGCCCCGCCTCGGTCACGCTTTTCATCCCGGTCTCCCGAAGAAAATCGTTCGCTGTTGTTTTCTCCTCGATCACCTTGATCTCGCCCAGCGCACCGTCGGACTTAATGATGAACGTAATATACACTTCGCCCGCGCTTAACTTCGTATAATTCGTGCACGCGCGGTCATAAATACGCTGGCGCACGATCTGATAATAGGTCACATACGACGGGGTGTTAATCTTGTCAGACTTGAGGATCGGCATCGCGACTTCTTTAGTCACCTTGCCGCTCTTGAGCTTCTCCGGCGCCCGGTCGAACATCTTGAAGGTATCGGCAAACCCCGGTTCAGATCTCATCGGCATTTCGGCAGGCGGCTGGGGAACCCCCGCCGGGATCACCCGCTCGGCAGGCAGCGGCATCTCGGTATGCGCACGCACCTGGGGCTCTGCCTTCCTGGCGGGCTCTTCTTTAGGCTTCGGCTTATCCAGCGCATAGGTCACCTCGGGCGTCTTTTTCCAAAGCTCGTAGGGCTTTTGAAAAATATAAAACCGCACAAAGAACGCTGTATGCAGGATGAACGAAATAACAATGGCCGTGAAGAACGCTCTATCTTCCATAATCTAGCGGACGAACATTTCCCGGATAATATAGACAATAAATCTCGCCGTATCAAAGAACGGGTTGATCTTGCTTACTTCCCCGGCGTAAATGGTCTTGACCGGGACGGACGCGATGCGATAACGCTTTTTACTGGCCTTGATAAGGACTTCGGATTCGATCTCAAACGCCGACGACGACAACTGAACATTCCTTAAAACATCGGTTTTGATCAGCCGGTAACCGCACTGCGTATCATGGATCTTCTGCCGGCACACGAGCGAAATAAGCGCCGACATGATCTTATTGGTAAGAAGCCTGACGAACGGCATGCCCCGGTGATCCTGCATCCGGTTGCCGCAGATCACATCCGGATTCTTTTCTTCATACAATGCAATAAACCCGTCGAGATCTTCGACCGCGTGCTGGCCGTCCGCATCCAGGGTGATCAGCGCCTCATAATTCTGGCCGCTGATATGGTCAAACCCGCGCTGGAGGGAAAACCCCTTCCCCTGATTCTTGAAATTCACCAGGACAACCGCCCCGGCCTCCCGGGCAAGCGCACCGGAATTGTCGGATGACCCGTCATCAACAACAAGGACATCAAGGCCCTTGGCCTTGACCTTCTGCACGACATCTTTGATCGTCCGCGCTTCGTTATGCGCGGGAATGAGGATACAAATGTTCTTTTTCAACACCAAACTCCCGGAACATGAGCCATTGTGTCGGATATTCCCTGATCTTAGCCTCGATCGCGGCCACGCATTGTTTCATCAGCGCAATGATCGCATCTTTTCCGTCGCCCCCGCTGTCTTCGGGCGGCCAGATGGGCGCCGCGTAAGACATCATATATTTTCCATCCTCTTGCGGGATCATAAAAGATGGAATGATCGGCGCGCCGGTACGATACGAAAAGAACGCCGCCCCTTTAGGCATCAGCGTCATCCTCCCCAAAAAGGGCAGCGGCTCCCCAAAAGTCCCAAAATCCCGATCCCCCACGACCGCAATGAACTTATTCTGCCTCAAGGCTTCGATACAGCGGCGTACTGCCGTATTCGCCGGGATAACCGTTACGCCATGCGCTTCCCGCTGCTTATTAAAAAGGATATTGACCTTGCGCTCTTTATGCGGCAGCGCGATCACGGTCAGCGGATACCCCAGCTTCGCACTCACCGCGCCGCCCAGTTCCCAATTGCCGATATGCGCCGTGAGGATGATCCCGCCCTTGCCGCGCGCCTCAACCTCTTTCAGGTAATGCAAGCCTTCCACGACAACATTATCCGCAACAAAAAGGCTGTCGACCATCTTGTACATCAGAAAGAAATCAACCAGATACCGTCCGAAATTAAGAAAAACCTCGCGCGCCTTCTCATGAACATCCGTATCCGCACCAAGGATCTGACGAAGATTATTTTCAACCGCTACTCGGTCGCGATTCGAATTCCTGTAATGCCTATCGGCCAAAAACTGGCCAAATCGATAGGCCTGTGGCCGCGGAATACAATGAATAATAAAAAGACAGAATTTATACAGAAAATACTGGATCATCCTTCTTTTTCGCGGCGCGCCTCCATCACCAGCCGCGCGATATCATCCGCCGCATAAGGCTTCCCGTTCTCATAGGCCGCCTTGCTCATCACAGAAAGCCGTTCAGGAGACCTCAACAAAAGATCTACCTCATCAGCCAGGTCGCGGACATCATGAACATGAACGCCGATCCCCTTTTCCAGAAGGAAATCTGTATTACGCGCCTCCTGCCCCGGAAGCGGGTTGATAATGACCATGGGAAGCCCTTTGGCCAGGCATTCGGACGTTGTCATGCCTCCGGGCTTTGTGACGATCAGCGTTGCCGCCTCCATAAGAACATCAACATTACTGGCATAATCATAATGCACAATTTTCTTCGGCGACTTTTTAGACGCCTTCACAAGCCACTTGGCCAGCTTTAAATTCGCGCCGGCGATCACGATCATTTGCAGCGGCGTCGGCGACTTCATCAGTTCTTTGACCGCGTCCTTCATGGGCCCGAGCCCCTGGCCACCGCCCATCACCAGGACTGTAGGCATGGCCGGATCAAGCCCGAGAGAAATACGTGCCGCACGCTCATCGATCTTTTCCGCAAAATTATACCGGATCGGAATGCCGAACACCCGGATCTTTTCGGCCGGCACGCCTTTTTTAATAAAACGCTCTTTTGTATCTTCGGAAGGCACTACATAATAATCAACCCCTTCATTGATCCAATACGTATGCGGCGCCCAATCAGTCAATACTCCGATAAGCGTAATATCCAGCTTGTTGACTACCTTGTAATCCGCGACCATCCCGCAGGGGAACGCCTGGG
>JADFWS010000028.1 GCA_015234065.1 Candidatus Omnitrophota bacterium | reverse complement strand
CACCGTGCAATCGGCAGCGTTATCACCAGTTTAGTCCAAGCTTTATATTCGGACATCATCTTAACGTCCCCATTCTGGCCTTTAACAAGCGTCTGCAGCGTTGAAAGCCCGAGGCCAGTGCCTCGATCCGTACCCTTGGTCGTAAACAGCGGAACAAAAAGATATTTCTGATCATCCGGCTTGATCCCGATCCCATTATCTTCAAGTTCGATGACCGCCGTATCATTTTCAACCCGCGCCTTGATTTGAATCCTTCCGGCATATCCCTCCGGGCACGCCTTGTCTTCCTGACGAATACGGATCGCATCAAGGCTATTATCTATCGCATTAGCAAAAATATCCTGGACCGCACTGTCATTCACCCAGAGCGTTAGCTTATCATCAAATTCTGACACAAATGTATAACGCAGCTCCGGATGCTTGACCTCGGCAAGCGCCCGGCCGCCGTCCAGCAGGTCCTTGAGCCTGACCTTCATGGGCGCCGCACCCTTTTTGGCCCCGCGCTTGAGCGCGGCTGATATAGCGGCCGCGGACAACGCGTCTTTAATGATCCCATTACAACGATTCTGAAGATCCGCGACCGCTTCGACCAATTTCGGCTGAGGCATAGCAGTCACTTTTTCCGGCGGATAGAAATCTGTAAATACGCTTAAATCCATCACAATGCGATTCAGCCTGTTGCCCATCTGATGCGCCACTTTTGACGCCAGGAGCCCTAAATCCTTAAGCCTCTCCTCTTCCATCTGCTGTTCAAAGGTCTTCTTCTCCTGCTCATAATGGATCGCCGCCAAGATCGCCATGGTGCCATTGATCGCCAGGTCGCGAAGAACATTCAAATCCCTGTCCGAATACGGCGCCTGATTCGTCTTCTCCCCAAGCAGTAACACGCCGGGCAAAGATTCCAAACGCTGGAACGGTACCGCGACCACCGCCGGATGACTTTTCAGCTCCGGGTCAATATGCCCGCGGCCTTTCGATCCATGATGTTTCAATTCCCCTAAATGTGCCGCGCCGGCAACTTTAACATACGACACAAGCGCATGATTCACGCCCATCTCCGGCTCATACCCTTTATCTTCGCCATACACAGCCTTCAACACATACGCCGAACCGTCGAATAAATAAAACGCCGCACTTTTCGCCTTGATCGAAACACCAACGATCTCAACGATCGACTTCGTGATCTCGTTCAGCGCCAACTTGTCCAGAAATGTATGCGATGCCTGCGTCAAGATCTCCTGATAACTCCGCTCCTCGCGAAGGATCTTGTCCTCAGCCCGCTGCTGCAGCCGAAAATAAATGAACGGCGCGCAGGTGGCAAAAAGAGCCATAGAAGAAAGCGCCCAAAAATGCTGTTCCCTGCTGTAAAGAAAAATCGGGATACCCAGCGTTAACGCATAAACCGCCAGAAATATCCCTGCGGATGATACCGCAACGCGGATGTCCATGAGGCGATACTTGATAATCGCATACGCCACAATACCCGCATAAATAGACGTTAAGATGTTTCCAACAGGAAGAAATCTAATATCAAACCACAGCGGAAAGTTTGTAGCGCCGCCACCCCATCCAATAATTGTTGCGATTAACACATATTTAATCTGTTCTTTTTGCCCCCGATTCTTTTGCGCCGCCAGGCCAACTATTAAGCTCCGGACTCCTAAATAAACAATTAAAAACCAAACTAAAAGAAATGGCAAAAAAAGCGGACCAGCATTAGGCCAAAATCGAAAAACCATTTTTGGAGAAACGCTGCTTATAAATGATGACTGAAAACAAAATACAGCTGAAAATACCCCGAAGAAATAGACAAGAAAAAGAAACCTACGCTTAAAATTAACCGAACCCAAAAGAGAATATATATGATGCAAATAACATATCGGTATAAAAGTAGCCGCCGCCATTAACGCTCTCGACCAAAATAATGCAGATACGGTATCAACCGAAATTTGCCAAATAAAATAACAAAGGCTCCAAATGCATATGCTTAAACAAAACAACCCATACGAGAAGTTAGTTTCGTTCTTTCTATCTTTAGAATAAACAAGCGCGCCCAAAAAGCCCGCGACCACAGCATTAATTAGCGCGCCAATCGCCCATACTGACATTATTTCTTTGCCCCTATATACTGAACAACCCCCTGTTGTTCATAAGAATGCGATAATTTAAACGGAGAAAACCCGGCTTCCATAAATATTCTAAAAAACTCCTCATCTGTCCGGTAAAGAAGATTCCAATCCCCCGCCCACTCCATATAAAGAACTGAAGGGTTATAATAGCGATCCCTCACATCTGCAACATGTAACTCGCCGCCCTCCTTCAACCGATCTCGTAAATTTCGAGTCAGTCGAACAGAAAGGTCAAAGTTTAAATAATCGTATAATCCCATGGAATAAATAAAATCATATTTGCTTACCACTTTCTTACTAACATCTTTCGAAAGCGCTACCTTCAAAGCATTTTCAATAATAAAGTTCACTTTTCCAACACCGCCCAGTAAATGCATGGCATATCGATGCGCCTTCTTTTCTGAATCAAAACAATCAAACGAAACCTTAGCCATTAAGTCCGGATGCTCATGATACAACTCATAAATTTCACGGCAGGGACCGGAAGCTAAATTCATTATTCTTACCTCTCTCTCAGAATTGCGCTCAACAAAGTTCAAAATTTTCCTTTTAAAGTCCTCTTTTCGATTCCTCACAGCCACCGCAATAGCTGACATCTGAAAATAATTATCAAACAAGCGACAATACCCCGTTGTTCTCGGCTGATTCTCATAAATGGCATCAATAACCCGAAAATCTCCCGCATACCCAAAAGGCTTATCAATAGACCACCTGGAAAGATCTCCATAATAAAAATGTTTTCCAAATCTACGTCCAAAAAAAGATTTTACTCTTTCAAGCGTTGCCGCGTCACCCCGGTGAATACACTTCTTCTCAAAAGAAATTATCTGTTTAAAGAGATGATTAACTTCATTATTAAAAAGTTTTTGATACTTTCCCCAGTCTCCAGGCGTTTCTTGTAAAGCAGTCTGCAAGCGCGATACTCGAAGCAAATAATAACTTACAATGACTCGAAGTTTATTCTTCGAAAAGTCAATAATTTCTACTTTCTCAGCAGAAAAAGTGTTGTTAATCTTTGAAACCATATAACAATCCTTTTATAAGAAATAGCTTCTTCCTGTTTCTTCAATAATATCTTTTAGTCCTCGTCAAACAAAGCCTTATACCACTCCTTATTATCAATGAAGTCATTATTTAACGCCCTTGAATGAATTTCCAAAAAACAGTCAATATCCCAGCCGCCTTATCTTCGGCCTCAAGCGTGTGCTCCTTGGCAACACCCCGCCACCACCAATGCCAGAACGACCACGCTCATCAAATATCTTCTCATGACTTCCCCTTATTCAATATGACCAAATTCCTCCGTCGACAAAAAGAAATGGTGCCTGTCACCATTTCTTACGGCACCTGAACTTCCTGAAAAATGCGCGCGATAAGGTCTTCGGAAGTTTTGTTCTCAGCTTCCGCCTCGTAACTCGGGACCACACGATGGCGCAGCACGTCCAAACCGATCGTCTTGACATCCTGAGGCGTAACATAGCCGCGCCCCTGCAGAAACGCATACGCTTTCGACGCAAGCGCCAGATTGATCGTGGCGCGCGGGCTTGCGCCGTACTGAATGAGAGGCTTAAGGTCTTCGAGCTTATGGCGCTGCGGGAAACGCGTGGCCTCAACAATATCCACGATATACGCCTCCACCTTTTCGTCCATATACACCTCATCCACAACCTTACGCACGCGAATAATATCCGCCGGAGACACGATCCGGTTGACCGCCGCCGGTTTATCGGTACGCGCCATGCGCCTGAGGATCTGAAGCTCCTCTGCTTTCGACGGATAATCAACTTTTACTTTAAGCATAAAGCGATCTACCTGCGCCTCTGGCAACGGATATGTGCCTTCCTGCTCAATCGGGTTCTGAGTCGCCATCACAAGGAACGGATCGTCAAGTTTAAGTGTTTCCTCACCGATCGTGATCTGCCGTTCCTGCATGGCTTCAAGCAAAGCGCTTTGAACTTTCGCGGGCGCACGGTTAATTTCATCCGCCAGGATAATATTCGCAAAGACCGGCCCCTTCTTGACCGTAAAACTACCGGTGCGCTGATCATAGATCAGCGTGCCGATCAGGTCCGCCGGAAGCATATCGGGCGTAAACTGAATACGCTGAAATTTTGTCTGAAGCGTCTCGGAAAGCGTCTTCACCGCGGTAGTCTTGGCCAAGCCCGGGACGCCTTCCACCAGCACATGCCCGTTCGCCAGTAACCCGACGAGAAGCCGCTCGAGCAAGGGCTTTTGCCCCACGATCACCTTGCCGGCCTCAAGCATGAGAGATTCCACGAACGCGCTCTCTTTTTTCACCATCTCATTGATCGCAACAACACCTGCTGTACTCATAGGTATCCTCCTATATCTATATTCGCTTTTTTAAAAATGTATTTTACAGTTTGGGAAGCGGGCGGGCATCTTTTAAACGCAGTCTGATCTCCTGATACGCCGCGTCCACATTCCCCAGCACATCATGATCTTTAAATCGTATCACATTAAAACCCTGGGCGTTAAGCCACGCGTCGCGCGTGGGTTTTTCCTGATCCTCCTGAAGGTTTGCATCCTCAAGCTCAATGACCAGGCGTTTCTCATAACACACCAGATGAACAATATACGGGCCGATCACTTCCTGTCGGCGGAACTTAACACCCAGTGACTTGTTGCGCAGCGCGCGCCAGAGCTGCGTTTCGGCCGCACGCGGCGCATCTTTTAACATTGCAGCCGCTCTGATCAATTCTTCTTTCAAAATACCCCTCTAGATCTGGCCCTGCTCATATAGATCAATAAGCGCTTTGGTAGCGTCTGGATGAAACCACACCCCTGAATACTTGCGGATCTCGCCGATCGCATGCTCTTTCGGCAAGGCCTGGCGATACGGCCTGTCCGTCGTGATCGCATCAAACGTATCCGCCACAGCAATGATCGCGGCGATCATGGGGATCTCTTCGCCTTTAAGCCCGTCGGGATATCCGCTCCCGTCAAAATGCTCGTGGTGATGCCGTACCCCAGCCGTGCAGCCGTCAAAGTCGCGGACCGGCGCCAGGATCTCGGCCCCGCGGACCGAATGGGTCCTCATAACCGCGAATTCTTCATCCGTCAATTTATCACGCTTTGTCAAAATGGCTTCGGGGATCGCGATCTTGCCGATGTCATGCAACAATCCGGAAATATACAAATTCTCATAGAACTTCGGCGGCGCTTCAAGCATTCCGACCGCCACCATCCGCCGCGCGATCGACAAGCAGTATTTTGTCACGCGCTCCGTATGCCCGTGCGTATAATTATCCTTGGCTTCGATCGCGGAACCGAGCGCGATCGTGGTCTGGATAAATTGATTACGGCTGCGCTCAACCTCGCGCTTCAGGTCTTCGAACAGCTGGGCATTGCGCATTGCCATTGCAACGTCCGACGCCAGCGCTGAGAAGAAATCCAGCTCCTCCTGTTCAAGCCGGCTTTCATCTTTTTTCTGGCCAAGCAGCAAAATCGCCAGCAGCTGATGCTGATAGAACGCCGGCACACAGGCCACGCTATTGAGCATCGGCATCTGTTCGCTCACCTGCAAAAGCAGATCGCGCGTACCATTGACCCCGATGACACTTTCACGCCAGATAAGTTTGTTTAGATCCTCGGCGAGAAGCGCATGGCGCGTACTGATCAGATATTTATATTCTTTCTCAAAAAATATCCTGATGAGTGGATGGCTTCGTTCAAAACGGATAAAATTCTCAGGGATCTTCTCGCCTGATTCGCCGCGGGAAATACTTAAGACGTACGCATCTTTGGAGGGTTCGTACAGGATCATGCCGGCATGGCGCAAGTTCGCCTTGCGCACGAGCATGCGCACCAGAAGCTTCATGAGCAAGACATGATCATGGATCATGATCATGCCCTTGCTGGCCGCCTCAAGTTCCTTCTTATAGTCGATCTTAGCAGTTAACATGGGCCTTGTTAAGCTCCGCAAGCACCACGCGCTCAAGCTCTTCAAGAACGAGCGGTTTATGGATAAAACCGATAGCCCCTAAAGACGCGGCTTCTTTAACAACTTCTTCATCATTCATTCCCGAGATCATAACCACCCGGACTAAAGACCCTTCCTTGCGTAGAACCCGTAACACATCGATCCCGCTCATCTCGCCCATGCGCACATCAAGAAGAATAAGATCCGGTTTTTCAAGCGCGATCAAGGCTAAAGCCTCAATGCCACCCGACGCTGTTAAAGAATCAACCGAGCGCTTGCGAAAAAAGTTTTTCGAGAACTCCCGCACATCTTTTTCATCATCAACAATGAGAAGCTTTGGCATAATTCTGAAGAAATACCGCGCGCGTGTGCCTTTAAAAAAGACACACGCATTAAAATAATTAAATACGATGATTACTTAATATTTTAATAGCCAAAGCAGGCTTGGAAAGCTATTTTTGAAGAATTTTCAACACTCTTACAGCGCGATCGCGGCCAGGTCTTCCGCTGTCTGAATATTCTGCACATTCAAATTCGGATCGATCTTGCGAATAAGGCCCTTTAGAACGCGTCCGGGCCCGATCTCAATAATGTCTACAATCCCGGACGCAGCCATGAACTGCACGGTCTCGACCCATCTCACCGACGAGAATATTTGTTTTGGAAGATTTATGCGGATTTCATCAGCCGTTCCTTCAGACCGCGCCGTCACATTGCTGATAACCTTAATATCCGTGACCTTAAGATCCACTGATTTTAAAACCTCTGAAAACTTATCTGCCGCGGACGTCATGAGCGACGAATGAAAAGCCCCCGCGACATCCAGGGCAATAACCTTCTTCCCGCCGGCAATAGTGATCATTTCACAGGCTTTGGCCACTTTATCTGCCAATCCTGTGATCACGATCTGGTCCGGCGCATTAAAATTCGCGATCTCGCAACCGGCTTCACGACAAATCTCGACGAGCTTATTCGCATCAAAACCAATAATCGCGGCCATTTTACCGGGATTAGCTTTTGCAGCTTCCTCCATGAACGCGCCGCGCTTCTGGATAAGTTTTAACGATTCCTCAAAAGATAAGACGCCGGCCGCACACATGGCCCCATACTCCCCCAGGCTGAGCCCAGCTGCATATTGAACCGACACTCCGCTAAACTTCGGATCTGCCTTAACAGCAGCCAACGCTGCCATGCTCATGGTAAATATCGCGGGCTGACAAAACGCCGTTGTCATAAGTTTTTCTTCCGGGCCTTCAAAGATGACCTGTGTCAAATTAACACCCAGGACTTCATTGGCCTTATCAAAAACGGCTTTTGCCGCCACAGACTTTTCGTAAAGATCTTTGCCCATGCCGACTTTTTGCGCGCCCTGCCCGGGAAAAACAAGTGCGATATTCTTCATGCTTCATAGCTCCATTTAATAATATTCGCCGCCGCCACAAGCCCTGCTCCGAACACAACCAGAGCAATGATATCGCCTTTTTTAATACGGCCCTGTTCAACCGCCTCGCACAGCGCCACTACAACCGACGCTGCCGAAATATTCCCGTATTTATCGATATTAATAAAGAATTTTTCCTTATGAATGCCCGCGCGTTTCGCCACACTGGCAATAATGCGATCATTCGCCTGATGAGGCACGACACATTTAATATCCTCAAGTGCCACACCGGCCTTGGCTGCGGCAAGATCAACCGCTTCAGCCATGCCCGGCACCGCGTGCTTAAAAAGTTCCTGTCCGTTCATGATGACATACGGCAATTTCGCAGAATCAACCGATGGGTCAAACGGGGTGCGGATCTTATCTGAAATAACCTCCATCAGCGGAGCTCCATCTCCGTCGGAAATCATATAATCCGAAAGGATCCCGCCTTCTTTTACTTCGGAAAGGATCGCCGCCCCGGCGCCATCACCGAAAAGGACACAGGTATTACGGTCTTTCCAGTCAATGATCGTCGTAAAACGGTCGGCCGCGATCACCAGCGCGTTTTTGACCATGCCCGAGGCAATAAACTGCTTTGCCGTTGTCATGGCATACAGAAACCCCGAACACGCGGCGCTGATATCATACGCGAACGCTTTTTTAGCGCCGATCGCCTTCTGGACCAGGCAGCCCATGGATGGAAAATTACTGTCCGGTGTTACAGTCGCCACAAAGATCGCCTCAATATCCTCAGCCTTAACCGGTGAATTCTTAAGCGCATTCAGCGCCGCCTTCACCGCAAGGTCACTGGTTTTCTCGTCGGATGCCGCTAAACGGCGCTCTTTGATGCCCGTTCGGGATACGATCCACTCATCCGTGGTCTCAACGATCTTCTCCACATCAGCATTGGTCAATTTACGCTCAGGCAGATATCTGCCCAGCGCGACGATTCCTACATTTTTCATGGAAGCTCCTAGCTAACGACTGCGGTACGCATTTTATCGATGATCTTATACTCCACCTGTCGAATGGTGGCGCGAATGGCATTTTTGATCGCCTTGGGCGAAGACCTGCCGTGACTTTTCATCACGATCCCGTTAACACCAAGAAGCGGCGCCCCGCCGTATTCGGAATAATCTCCGTATTTCTTAACACCTTTAAGTGCGCCCATCATTAAAAGCGCGCCTAATATAGAGAACGGATTCTTTTTGATCTCACGCTTAAGCACGATACCCGTTGATTCCATCAGCCCTTCGGCAAGCTTGATAATAACATTGCCCACAAAACCCGTGCACACGATACAATCCGCTTTTCCTGCAAATATATGATTCGGCTCAAGATTGCCGATAAATCCCGGGACTTTTTCCTGCAACAATTGATACGCCTGCTTGTCGAAGGACGAGCCCTTACCCTCTTCCTGTCCGATATTCACAAGCCCCACCCTCGGGCTCTCAACTCCCATGACCCCCTGCATATACGCACGCGCCATATGCCCGTACTGATACAAATGCTCAGGCTTTGGCTCCGCATTGGCCCCAACGTCAATAAGGAACGCGGTGCCTGTCACCTGCGGAATCACCAGGCCGATACCCGGCCGGTCCACACCATCGATCATCTTCAAATAAAATGTCGATGCCGCAACCACGGCGCCCGTATTCCCTGCGGAAACGAACGCGTCATAACCCGGTTGTTTTAACAGATTAACACCAACAACGATCGAGCAATCTTTCTTCTTGCGGATGACATCCATCGGGCTATCATCCATATCCACCACCTCAGACGCGTGATGGACCTCGATCCTGTCTTTGGGATAGGAAAATTTATGCAGCTCTGCCCTGACCCTGTCTTCAACTCCAACAAGGGTAATTGTTACCGGAAATTGTTTGACAGCGTCAACAACGCCCGCCACCACATTAGCCGGCGCGTGATCGCCGCCCATTGCATCGACAACAATTCTCAAGGAGAACTCCTTTGGGAAAGGTCAACTATATGCGCTACAAAAAAATTATTCAGCTTTTTTCGACTTGGGCGCAATAACCTGTACACCCTTGTAGCAGCCGGTAATAGGGCAGACACGGTGGGAAACCCCAGCCTTGCTTCCTGACCCGGCGAACGTTGCGGCCGCAACCACAAGTTTATTGTGCGTATTACGCCTGCGTGAGCGGGCTTTTGAATGTTGACGTTTTGGATTAGGCATTTCCTTTACTCCTTGTTTTTACATTCACAGGCTTCGGTATTAAGTTCTGCGCCGCATCCGGGGCAGATACCCTGACAATCTTCGCGGCACAATGCCCACGGGACATGGGCCACGAGCATCTCTTCACGGATGCGTTCCCCCACATCAATATACTCAACGCCGGGGGCAATATCAAAATCCAGGTCAAATGTCCACGTGACCTTACTGCTTAAACGTTCCAGGCAACGGCCGCAATGATTTTCGAGGCCAAAGGTCACCTCTGCCTTGATCAGGACAACATCCCCGGGCCTTTCGGCATGGATAAGCAATCCGACCGGCATTTCCTGATTGACAAACTCTTCCAACAGATCAATGTCCGCCGGGCTCACATTCTCGCGGAACGTAACCCCTGACGCTTGAATATCCCGGACCTTAAGTTTCATTTTTTAAGCCGCTCTCTTAAGCGCTTTTCAATGCATTTCGGAACGAACGACGAAATATCCGCATCGAGTTTCGCCACTTCCCTGAGGAGTGACGAAGACAAAAATGAAAAACCTTCCGACGGCATCAGAAAGACCGTTTCAATATCTTCGGCCAAACGGCGATTGGTCAACGCCATCTGGAATTCATATTCGAAATCCGAGGTCATCCGAAGCCCCCGCACCAGGACATTGGTTTTACGGCGGCGGGCAAAATTCGTAACAAGCCCTTCAAAGTTCTCGACGGAAATACCTTTCACCCCCCGTGTCGCTTCTTTTACCATGGCCACACGCTCATCAAGTGTAAACAAATATTTCTTGCTTGAATTATTGGCGACAGCGACGACCACCTTGCCAAAAATGCCGACAGCGCGCTTCATCACATCCAGGTGCCCGTATGTGACAGGGTCAAAACTCCCGGGATAAATGGCAAACTTACCCATACCGTTCACGCCGCTTTCTGAAATACGGTCAACCGCGTGGCTCCGTATGTTTTATCTTTAATAATACTCAGGGCTTCCGTCGGATCAGGAAGCCGTTCTCCGACGTCATACTGCGCGACCACGAACGAAGAGGCGTGTAATATATCATGCGTCATCAGGGTTTTCAAGGTTTTTTTGGCCAGCTTCAGGCCGTAGGGCGGATCAAAAAACACGACGTGAAACTTACGGTTTTCACGCGCAAACCGCTTCACGGTCGCAAAAGCATCCTGATTGATCACGTCCACCTTCTGTCCGTGCTCTCCAGGCCTGAGCATGACTAGATTTTCTTCTATCGTCTTGGCATTCTTCTGGTTATGTTCGACAAAAGTCACCTCGGAAGCCCCACAGGAAAGCATTTCCATGCCCACCGCCCCGCTCCCTGAAAAAAGCTCCAGCGCGCAAACGCCCTTCAGGTCGTGCCCGATAATATCAATAACCGCCTTGCGAAGCATATTTTGCGTCGGACGAATGCCATACGGCATATAAAAATTCCGGCCGGAATATGCGCCTGTAATAATTTTCATTCCCTGATCCTGATCTATTAAGAGTTAAATATTAAACGCGAGATTATAACACAATCCGGGAAGAATACTTTAATAATGCGGTGGCGGCTCCTCATCTTCCTGCCGCCTGACAAGATCACCTTTTGCCATCTGGTCTTTCATCGCCCTGACCCCAACCTCCAGGCGATTGATTTTCTTTTCCTGATCGATCACAACCCCGTTCAATTCCTGAACCATCTTCTCCAGGAACGAAACCTTTTTCTCAAGACCCACAACTCGCTCGTCCATACCTCTCCTGCTGATAACCGCCATAACCCCGGAGGTTATGTCGGTTGTTGATTTTTCGTCAAGCGCTTTCCAGCCTTCTAATTTCACCCTCAACCTGAACTCTAATCTGACTGAACGGCGCCTTAATCAATGCGAGCGCCATTTTATACGCGGCTAACGCCTTGGCAATCTCTCCCAAATGTTCAAATACATCCGCCATATTCTCAAATGTCACGGCACGCCTCGGCTCCAATTCCAGCGCTTTTTGAAAACACGCCAATGCCTCATGGTGCAGGCCGAGCTTATTTAAAAACCAGCCCTTATTATGATGGATCGTCGCATAATCCGGCTCGACCGCGATCCCTTGGTCAAAAATTTCAAGGACGCCATCGATCTTTCCAGATTCAACCGCGCACAATGCGAGATCATTATACGCCGCGCCGTCGAGGGGATTATGAACAAGCGCCTGCCTCAAATACGGCACCGCCTCTTCAAACTTTCCCTCAATAATGCTCAACTGTGCTCTAAAAAAACAAACCTCCCCGGCGCGCTCTTTCTCCTCTGCTATCTGAAGCCCTTCCAGGGAAAGCGTGCGGGCACGAATAAGGTCATTAAAGGTGATCGCCTCATCTATGCAACGCCGCAATTCCGTAAAATCAGGATGATTCATCCTCACTCCTTTTTCCCGAACACAACTGCTTTCTCACGCTTCATACTTGAAAGACGATCTCAACACCTACTTCTTTTCTAGAAGAGCCGTCATCGCAACTACACCGATCCCTAAATACCCCACGAGCGTTAGCCACAACCCCGATGCTATCTTGACATTAATAATGAGCTTGTTAAGATCCGTTCGCGCAATATAAAAAACTCCGACTGCAAAAATACAAACGCCGACGGCTCCGACGAGCACCTGGAACCATTTCTTATTCCAAAACCTGACATAAAAAACCCCTAAAAGAACCGCAAAAAGCGGATCGACCCAGATAAGCCAGCTCTTCTTATCCGCGTTCTTGATCCCCGGATTAAAGATCGTAATAATATCGACCATAAACCGTGCGTCCGGGCCGTTTGCCATGATCGGCACCTGAAACCCGCTTATCGTATCGAGCGTTGCCTGCCTTTTCCCTGTCAGGAGCTTTGAGATCGCCCCAACGGCACTCGACTGCACCTCAACCCACGGCAGAAAAAACGCCAGAACAACAAGCCCTGTAAAAACACCCATGATCCATGTTCTTTTATTTTTCATATACCCTCCTTTAAAAATTTCAGAAAGAATCTATCCTGCCAGTACCCGTTCCAAATACTCCGGATAACGTTTACATATCGTATCACGCACAACCCGATGCGTTTTTAAAAGCGGATCGCTCTTTACCAACAGCATCGCTTCTTTTCGCGCCGCCTCAAGAACATCGATCTGCGTCAAAGGATTCACCACCCGAAGCTCGTTGAGCCCATGTTGATGCCTCCCGAAATATTGTCCTGGCCCCCGGATCAACAGATCCTCTTCAGCGATCTTAAAACCATTGCCCGTCTTGACCACCGCTTCAAGCCGCCGGCGCCCGTCTTCTGTCTGAGCATCCCCCAAAAGAATGCACACCGCATTCTTTTCACTTCTGCCGATACGCCCGCGCAACTGATGCAGCTGGGACAAACCAAAACGCTCGGCATGCTCAATCACCATCACATTGGCATTGGGAACATCTATCCCGACTTCGAGGATCGTCGTCGTCACTAAAATATCGAGCTTCCCTCGCTTGAACTCTGCCATGACTCGCAAAGCTTCGGCCCGAGGAAGCTTGCCATGCACAAGCCCAACTTTAAAATTCTTAAAGTCATCCTTACAAAAACGCTCGTACATAGCGACCGCCGCTTTCCTGTCCTCATGTTCACTTTCTTCGATAACAGGATAAACCACATACGCCTGAGTCCCTTTGGCAACCCACTCTGCCACACGCTTATAAACCCCATCTGCCTGCTCACCGGTAAAATGATATGTCTTGACCGTTCCTCGTCCTGCCGGCTTCTCATCGATTACAGACACATCCAGATCCCCGTACAGCGTCAGACACAAGGTCCTGGGGATCGGAGTCGCGGTCATAACCAGGATATCCGGCCCTTCGCCTTTAGCAGAAAGAACCGCCCGTTGTTTCACACCAAATTTATGCTGCTCATCAATAGTGACAAAACTGAGTGCTTTAAATTCAACGCCTTCTTCCAGCAGTGCATGCGTCCCGATAACCACATCCACCACACCCTCACGGATCTTTGCGCACAACGCCTCTTTTTCCTTCTTCTTCAGCCCGCTTTTCAACAGCGCCGTTCGTACCTCACCAAAAGGGCCATCCTCAAAATAACGGACAAACGTTTCATAATGTTGCTGCGCCAGTATTTCCGTCGGCGCCATGATTGCCGCCTGTTTGCCGTTCGTCACGGCCGCAAGGCACCCGAAAAAAGATACCACCGTCTTGCCTGACCCGACATCCCCCTGCAAAAGCCGCAGCATAGGCCTTTTCATGGACATATCCTTCGAAACCTCTGCCATTGACTTCTTTTGAGCGCCGGTCAATCTGAACGGAAACGCCTTCTCGAACCTCTCAAAAAATGCCGGCGGCATAAAATGCGCTGTCCCCAGCTTCTGCACAAGGCTTATCCGACGAAGGATGACCGAAACCTGAAAAAGAAAGAATTCATCAAAACCGATCCGCCGCTCCGCTTTATCACGGCTCGCCTGATCCTCCGGAAAATGTATCTGACGTATACTTTCAGAAACAGGTTCTAACTTTTGTCGCGCACGCACATCTTCCGGGATCACATCTGGCAAAGCGCCTGCGTAGGCCTCGAGACAAGCATGCACAACCCGTCTTAAATAACGCTGCGTGATACCCCGTGTTAACGGATAGATCGGCACAATACGTGCCGTACTTAAACCCTCATCCCCCTCACCAAGAACTTCATACTCCGGGCTGACGATCTGAATACGATCTTTAAAAACATCGACCCGGCCATATAAAACCACCCTGTCGCCAGGATGAAAATAATTCTCAAGATACGGCTGATTGAACCACACGCAATACACCTTGGCATGATCATCCGCGAGCACCAGTTCAAAAACATGTTTTTTATTAAAGAACGTGCGCCGCCCGCCTTTGGCCGTCACAACACCGACAACCGTTTGCCATTCTCCAGGTTTCAGGTCAAGGATAGGGGTAAGCTTACGGCGATCCTCGTAGCGTCGGGGGAAGAAATAAAGAAGATCTTCAATCGTTGAAACGCCGAGGCGCTCAAAAACCTTCATGCGCGCCGGGCCAACACCTTTTAAATACTGAATGGATGTTTCTGCAAAAGATGTCATATCGCCTTGCCCAAACGCTTTATGCCGGATGATCCTTCTCATACAAATATTGGAGGATCTCGATCTCATCCTTATCGAACCACACCTTTGCACACGTCGGGCATTTATCGATCTCAACAGGATACGCAGGGCTTACAAATCTCCGCTTCATCCGCACACTATTAGGCGCACAGGACGGGCACAAAAGCCCCGGTTCATTGTAAATCGCGTCAAAAGGCCCGCGTGGAACAGGCTCGGGTTGCTGACGCATAAGCTCAGCCAAGCCCCGAATCCGGCCGTCAAACTCAACATCCCGTGTATGAACAATTTGAAGGACATCCGCTTCTCCGGCGAAAAGCCCATGGCAGGCCGCACACTCCTGCACAGGACACCCCTCGTAAAGATGCGGTACCAAAGCCGCCTGGCAACGCGGACAGGCATCCTTCTTAACCGATACGGTTTCCGCGCTCCCCGGCATACCAAACGGCGGCAACGATATCGGTATCCCTGTCGGCAATGGCGTTTGCACAAACGAATCAACCGGTTCTTTAGAAACAGCTCCACGCGCCCTGGCTTTCTCAACAGCCGCATCCAGCGACGCCGCGTCCGCATGTGCCATGGAAAGCAAAATATTGATCCGCTCACCGACCGGCGGATGCGTTGTAAAAAGATCTGCGATCACATTCGACGACTCCTCAATCGCGTTTTGTCGCGGATTCAGGATAAAAACAGCCTCCATGGCCTCTCCCGGCATGCCTGCGCCCTTCCAGCGCTGACTGATGATCGCCAGCGCCTCAGCAAGCGCCAAAGGATTCCGCGTCAATTTTGCGGAGATCGCATCGGCACGATATTCCCGCTGACGCGAAATAAAGAACGCGCCCAACATCCCAAAAAACCGCAGCGCCAGCGCCATAAGATACACAAGGATCAAAATAAGCATGATCCTGCCATCCGTATCCCGCCTTGATCCTTCCCGTCGTCCGGAACTCAACGTCGCCACATTCCCGGACATCCACACCATGCGCCCTGTAATATCGCAAAGATTATCAAATGCTTTAAAGATCGCCGATACCGCAGTTGTTTCTTTGCAATCACCCGACGCAATATGCCCGGCCTCATGCGCAATGACCGCCTCAAGTTCTTCACGATTAAGACGCCTTAAAAGGCCTTCCGTGATCCCGATAAGCGCGCGGCCTTCAAAATCTTGAAGTGCAAATGCATTCATGGCCGACGTAGGAATAATATACGCCTCGATCGCCTGCTTTCCGCCGATCGCGATCGCAACTTCATCCACCACATTCTTAAAAACCTGCTCATCATCGCAGGCCGGATCCGCTAGCCTTGCCCCCATCAATGAGATCGTCCTGTCAACCATCGCATTGATCGAAAACTGCCAATGAATAAATCCGGCGAACGCCGCCCCTCCCAGCGTCCAGAGAATGGTCCCTGGGGTCAACAGCGCTCCCAAAGAAAGCGCCTCCGGAGACACGTCCGTATACGAAGACGCCATCACATATTTGACAACGGCCACCATCAAGAGGGCTGCCGCAAAATAAAAAAGGACAAGTACTGCCACCGAAATATGGATGGCCCGTGACTTGTCCTGTTCGATCTGGACAAACGAATATGGCATAAGAGGCTTAGAACTTCACTTCAGGAGCCTTTTTCTCGGAAATGTCGTCGAGCTGGAAAAAATCGCCCGATTTAAAACCGAACTGCGCCGCAATAATGTTAGACGGGAATGACTGCACCGCCATATTCAGACGATTGACTTCATCATTGTAAAACTGCCGGGAAAAACCGATCTTGTTTTCGGTCGTTGTGAGCTCTTCCTGAAGGCGCATCATGGTCTGATCCGCCTTAAGATTCGGATAATTCTCAGAGACAGCCATCAAACTCCGCAATGTTGACGTCAACATATTTTCAGCGGCAAGCTTATCTTTAATGGTACTGGCATCGACCGCCATCTGGCGGGCCTTGGTCACACTTTCCAGAGTCCCGCGTTCATGGGCCATATACCCCTTCGCCACCTCGACGAGGTTTGGGATGAGGTCATGCCGCCTTTTTAATTGAATATCAATCTGCGACCAGGCGTTCTGCACAGATACACGTAACTGCACAAGGCTGTTATACGTTCCGGCCACCATCAAAACCAAAAGAACAACCGCTCCTATAATGATCAACAATCCT
>JADFWS010000027.1 GCA_015234065.1 Candidatus Omnitrophota bacterium | reverse complement strand
GGCTGATGATGAATGTGCTCGGCGTGTCGGATAATGACGCTAAACAGCTTGCGGATAATATTATTGACTGGCGCGATATCGGGCGTCATGAAGTGACAGGATTTTTCAGTGATGATTATTACAAGAATCTTGAATTTCCGTATGAAATGAAAGACGCCCCGTATGAAAGGCCGGATGAACTTCTTCTGATCAAGGGGATGAGTGCGGCCATGTATGAGAAGATCGCGCCCTACATAACGGTGGCGGGTGACGGCCGCGTGAATGTGAACACGGCGTCGTTTAATATCCTGGTGGCGCTTGGGCTTGATGCCGCTGTGGCGGAAAAAGTCCTTCAAGCGCGCCGCGGCCCTGACGGGATTGAGGCGACCAAAGACGACCATATCTTTTATAAAACATTTGATATCGCCTCTGAAGTCGGAGCCGTCGTTAAGCTCGACGAGAAAGAGTCGCGGCAGATCGACGCGTTGAATAAAATGGGCCTGTTGGGAGCGGATTCTTTTGAATACTCCTTTCGCAGTCAGGTCCGGGCTTCGGGAAGTTCGGGCGAAACGAAGACGATCTTTTGTATGATCAATGCCTTGAATAACAAGATCGATTATTGGTATGAAAAATAATGGAATTTAGTTGGAGCTCGCGGCACGCTCGTTTATAATGATTTCATAAAGGTCGGAGGATATGAATTTGAATTATTCCCGTTACATTTGCATCTCGATCACGCCAACGCTTGTTAAGATCGCGCAGGTCTCAAGCGCGGGGGTGGTTGAAAAACTTGCTCAAAAAATTGTCAGCAACGGCGCTATTGACGTCGCGGTGCGCGAGGCGCTGCCTGGTTTTCAGGTGGCCAAGTCCGGGATACTGTATGTTGTTCCTGGAGATGCGGCCACGGCCAAGAGCCTTGAAGTCCCGTCGGCAGACAATGATGAGATCAGTTCCATCCTTGCCCTTCAGGCGGCGCGACACACGCCTTTCAATAAAGATGAAATACTGACCAGCTATATTAAAGTCGGATCTCCAAAGCCGAATTTTACGAAAGTGCTTCTTGTGATCGCGAAGCGTGATGCGGTTAAGGAGCATTTATCTGCGATCAAGAGTGCGGGGCTTGATGTCACGACTGTCCTGTTCGTTCCCGAAGGCATTGCACGTTTTTACGCCGGGGCCTTGAAGGTTAAAAAGAATGACCTGCCCTTTGGTATCATTGATGTGAACATGGCGTTCACAAATTTGATCATTCAGGCGCAGGGAGCTCCGGTCATGACGCGGAGCATTCCCGTCGGCATCGAGCAGTTGTCGCTGGATGCCGGAGCCTCGAAGCAGCTTGTGGATGAGATCAAGGCGTCTCTTGAAATATATGATCAGGACAAGGTCGATCGCAAACCTGCCAAGTTTTACATGACGGGTAATCACAGGGTTCTCGCGGGGCTGGATGTTGTGTTAGCCGAAGCGCTGGCAGTGAAAGTGGAAACAGCGTTGTATGGCGGCCTCGTCAAGATGGCGAAGGGTATTAAAGAGCAGATCGCTCAATATTTTGCGGATGATGCGGCGCTGGATGTGATCGCGCCCGCGGTCGTGGCAGCGAAATGTCAGGCTGAGCTTATTCCCCAGGAAATGAAAGAAAAGCGTGCTCTTGCCGAAAAAGGGAGATCCACGTTCTTTGCCGGCATGTTCGTTATTTTGATTTTGCTGTTTATCGGAGCCGGGCTTCTTAGCAAGGTTTCTTTTAAGGACGCATTTTTGAAGCAAAATCTTATCCAGAAATATTCAGAGCAGAAAAAGCAGGTTAAAAATCTGGAAAGCCTTATTGCAAAGACTCGCGTTGTGCGTGAATATTTGACTTCACGTCAGTTGCCGCTTGAGGCCGTGAGGGAGCTGTACAGGATCGTTCCGCAGGAGATATAACTTTCAAATGTCAGTATGGATGAGAACAGGGCTGTAACGATCCAGGGGGTTTCGGAATCCATGTCGCGCGTGTTTTCATTTGTGACTGCGCTTGATGCCTCGCCGTTCTTTGAAGGGGTAAAGACCAAGTCTACTGCCACCAAGAAAGACAAGAACAAGGATGTGGCGGTTTTTGAAATTGTTCTGACGTTGACAGACCAGGGAGGCTCATCCGCTTCCGCCGATCAATCCCAGGTCGAGACCAAAGGCACAAAGAAGACGAAATAAGGAGCGGGCTTTGATCAATAAATTTCTTTCCGGACTTTCAACGAACGAGAAACGCATTCTCAGTATTGCGTCGCTTTTTGTTCTGTTGGCTCTTTTTGACAGGCTTCTTGTTGCGCCTTCGTTGGGCCGCATTAAGGAGATCGATGAGGCGATCGTGAAAGAAGAGGGCACGATCCAGCAGGATATGAAGTTCCTGGCATATAAAGATCGGGTGGTCAAAGAGTCTTCCGCGCTGAAGGATTATTATACGAAAGATGTCCGCACAGAAGAGGAAGTGATCGCAGATTTCTTGAAAAAGATGGAATCCATGGCAACGCAATCCAAGGTGGAGCTTTCGAAGATCACGCCCGCCGGCCAGGATTATAAGGCAGAGTATGTTAAATATTTTGCGACATTGGATTGTTCCGGCAGCCTTGAAAATGTGATGAATTTTATTTATACGGTGAATACGTCCAAAGAGCTTCTGAAGGTTGAAAAGATGGGGTTGGGCAGTAACGCGCGTAGCGTTGAGACCGTTGTCGCGAATCTGACGATTTCCAAAATGATCGTCGGAGAAGACCCTGCTGTTGACCCAAAGTCGCTCGTTAAGGTCCCGAAAGATAAAGAAACGGCGGCTCCGCCGGAGACTGCGCCCAAGGCCCAGTAAGAGAGCCTTGCCTTAAAGCCGTTCACCAGAAGTCCTTTCATGTCTATGCCTTCCCGGGTTCCAATAAACCTCAGGTTTTTCCTCATTATTTTTTTGCTCTGTATTTTTCTTTCTGTTTCGGCGTATGCGGTCAATGTGACGAAGGAACAATTGTATCAGATCGGTATGCTCGCGGCCAAAGAAGGGCATTATCCCGAGGCGCTTGATTTCTTCAATAAAGCGATCGCGGCAGACCCTCGCTATGCACCGGCTTACAATGGGCTGGGCCTTATTTACGAGAGTGACGGGATGCGCGACCCCCAGAAAGCCGCGCGGCACTTTCGGATGGCAGTTGAATTTGATCCGAAATATGTTGAGGCATGGACAAATCTTGGGAAACTTTATTATGCCGACGGCAGTTTCCTCCCGGCGGAGAAGGCGTTTGTCAAGTCACTGGAGATCCTTCCTGACCAGCCCGAGATCGAGTTTACGCTCGCGTGGGTATATCTTTTAGGCGAATCAAAAGCCGATGAAGCGATCGCGGCATTCGAACATGCCATGTCACAGCAGGATAATTCTGCGGCTTATTATGGCCTTGGCCTTGCCTATCTTTTGAAGGAAGACCGTTTTAAAGTGCTGGATGCGATTACCCAATTACGGCACCGCGGACGCGAAGATCAGGCGCTTAAGCTCGAGGATATGCTGCGCAAGAAAGTTAAGTTAACATCGCGGCCAGGGTCTCCGTTGGTCACGGGAACGGATACAGGGCCGTCGGCTTTTCAAGAACAGCTTTCGGCCATGGGGGATCCAGCGGATGGCAACGGCGGCATCAAGGTGCGTTTGCGCGGCCCTCTGCCAGCGCCGTAAGCATTTGGCGGATCATTTCGGCTGGAATGGCGAACGAGGCCCGGTTCACAGAGCTTCTTTTCGCGCTGATAAGGCCCAGAAAATAGCCGTTCTCGTCAAAGACAGGCCCACCGCTGTCGCCTTCATAATGATTAATATTCAGTTCCAGGAATTGAGGGGTTTTGGACGGGTCGTTATTTTTAACGCCGATCGCCGTGATCGTTCCTCCCGAGATCGTTTTAAGCAGCAGCGGGGAGTGCCCGATCGTGATCACTTTTTCTCCGAGCGTCATTTCATCAGGATTGGCAAATTCGACGGCGTGGAGCGGTTGTCCGGCGGAGATCCTGATGACCGAGACGTCGTAAAAAGGCGATACCTGAACGAGCGTGGCCGGATAAGATGTTCCGTCTTCCAGCGTGACGGTGATCCATTGGGTTTCGTAGATCACGTGGGTGTTTGTTACGATAAGGCCTGTAGGATCAACAATAACGCCGGCTCCATTTGTTTCATACATGCCGACGGCATTAGGCTGGTTTTCGGCTATTCTGATCGCTTTGCCTTGCACGGTCACGATCGCGTCGCGGATATGTTCGATCGTACTGATGGCGTTCGGTGGGCTCGCCCAGGCGCCAGATGAGAACAGGTAGCATAAAGCGGTGAGAAGAAGAAATGTAGGCATAGGATCATTTTATCATAAGGGGCATGTGTGGAGCAGGATCGTATTAAAAAGACACCGGAATTCCTGAGGGCATTTGACCTTCTGGAAAATTCCGGGAAGTGCGTGTTTTTGACCGGACGGGCAGGGACGGGAAAATCCACTTTTTTGCAGTATTTTCGCGGGCTTACGGCGAAAAATGTGGCGGTCCTGGCACCGACGGGAGTTGCCGCGGTCAATGTCCGGGGGCAGACGATCCATTCTTTCTTCAAGTTCAGGCCGGATATCACACCGGAAAAAGCCCTGGAGATCCGTTTGCGGCGAGCACAGCGCGAGGTATACAGGCATCTTGACGCGCTTGTGATCGATGAAATATCCATGGTGCGCGCAGACCTCCTGGATTGTATGGATGTTTTCTTGCGTGCGCATGGCAGGGATGCGGCACTTCCTTTCGGAGGGGTCCAAATGATCTTTATCGGCGACCTTCATCAATTACCGCCGGTCGTTCTCCGGGAAGAAAGGGCGGCTTTTGAGGGCCCTTACGCCGGCCCATATTTTTTCCACGCCAGGGTTTTTCCTGCGTTAGACCTTAAGTTCCTGGAGCTTGAAATGATCTACCGCCAGAAAGAAGACCGGTTCATTCGGCTTTTGAATGCGGTGCGTGAAAATGTCCTGACATCCGAACACCTGAAACTTCTGAATAGCCGCGTTGATCCCGGGTTTAACCCTCCCGACGGAGAATTTTATGTATATTTAACAACAACCAATGACCTCGCGGACCGGATCAATGTGGAGAAGTTGCGGGCTATTAAAAGCCGTGTGTATGCGTATGCGGGCATTGTGAATGGCGCTTTTGAAGCCCGGGTTCTGCCCACGCAGGAGCAGCTTGAGCTTAAGTTCGGGGCTCAGGTCATGCTGTTGAATAATGATCCCGCGGGGCGATGGGTCAATGGTTCGATCGGGCAAGTGACGGATATTATTCACGGGGATGGTGACGATGCGGTCAGGGTAAAACTTATTGATGGAGAAACAGTGGACGTGGCCCCGTTCACCTGGGAGGTTCACCGGTTTGTATATGATGAAGACCGGGCACGCCTTGTTTCTGAGCCGGTAGGCGCGTTCACACAATATCCTTTACGGCTGGCATGGGCGGTTACGATCCACAAAGCGCAGGGAAAAACATTTGACCGTGTCATCATTGATACCGGCCGAGGTGCGTTTGCTTCGGGGCAGATATATGTGGCGCTTTCGCGGTGTACGTCGTTGGAGGGGATCGTGTTGAAACGCCCGGTTTTTTTACGGGACATTCAGATGGATCCGCGCGTGGCGGATTTTCTACAAAACTTTAAAAAAGTTGTATCTGCGAAACATATTGTTTTAGAATAGAAACATAATGCCATGCGTACAGAAATAATGGAGGATCTATGCCGAAACAAATATTGATCGCTGATGATGAGCCGACAGTTGTGGCTTTGGCCAAACAGAAACTGATGGGTTTGGGCTATGGCGTGCTGACCGCGCGTAACGGAAAAGAAGCGCTGGATCTGATCCAAAAGGGCGGCATTGACCTTATCGTTACGGATGTGGTGATGCCGGTCATGGACGGTGTTGACCTCTACAAAGAGGTCAAGAAAGAGCCGCGGTTCGCGCATATTCCCATCGTGATCATTACGGACAGCAAGATCTTCAGGGATTCTTTTCAGACATTGGGGGTCGAGCATTTTCTGCCCAAGCCGCTCGATGGTGAGAAATTGCTGCATAAGGTGGATTATATTTTCTGTTGTGAGGAATTGGAGCGGAAGAACCGGCAGGTTTTAATTCTCGGAACGGACGCGGAATCCATTCATGATATGGGCATGATCCTCGAAGGCAACAAGTTTGTTGTCGGCAAGGGCATGGATCCGATCGAATTCATCTCGAACTGCCTTATCCTTATGCCTAAAATAGCGCTGGTTGACATTATGGTCCGGGGAGATGTTCCGGCAAAAGAGGTGATCCGGGGGCTCAAGTGTTTTTCCCGTTTGCGTGATACAAAGATCCTTGTGTTCACGCATTTTGATCCTGAGGATATTGCCAGCATGCAGGGGATCGAGGAGCTGCGCGAGGCAAAGAATATATGTATTGATGCCGGAGCCTCTGAATATATCGGGCGTTTTACACCGGCTACATTTTGGGATTCAGTGAAGGGGTATTTTGATTAAGGGAAGGGTCTGGGGGATCGCGAATGCCACAACGCGTTCATATTGTTGAAGACGACAAGGATATTTCAAGGCTGATCCAGTATAACCTGGAAAAGGCGGGGTATGTGTGCGCGGTTTCCTTTTCCGGTAAGGACGCGCTGGAAGCGCTGGCCAAGCGGCCGGCGGACCTCGTTATTTTAGATGTGATGATGCCGGGGATGGACGGGTTTGAGGTGTGCCGTGCGATCCGCGGGAATGATGCTTTAAAAAATATACCCGTTATTATGCTGACGGCCAAGGGTGAAGAGGTAGACCGGATCCTCGGGCTGGAACTCGGCGCGGATGATTATGTGGTGAAGCCGTTCAGCCCGCGCGAGCTTATTCTGCGGGTAAAGGCTATGCTTCGCCGGGGAAAGGCGGATGTGGTGAAAGATGGCCTGGTGCTGGCCGGAGCCCTGGTCATGGATCCAGCAGCCCATCGTGTGACCGTTGCAGGCAGAGCTGTTGAGCTTGCGCGCATGGAATTCAAACTTTTAAGAATATTGATGGAGCGCCGCGGGCGTGTTCAGTCGCGGGACAGGCTTTTAAATGATGTATGGGGTATTGGTGCCGATGTTTATACACGAACAATTGATACACACATTAGGCGCCTTCGAAAGAAACTGGGCGTTTCCGGGAAACTGATCGAGACTGTCATCGGATTAGGGTACAGGTTTAAAAACGATGAAGATTAAACTGCATTTAAAACTCACCTTCTTTTTCTTGCTGGCTGTTCTTATCGGGCTTGTGGCCGGATATTTCTTTCTTGCGGCGCATTTAAAAGCAGACCTTGATGCCGGCTTGGAAAAAAATTTGAAGCACGAAGCTTTGTTGGCTAAAGATTTTCTTGAGATTCATGCGCGGGATCGTGGGACATTAGAAGATGCGAATATTCTGGCCGATCGTATCGGGCAGATGTTGGGTGTCCGGGTGACCGTGATCCGTGCTGATGGGCGGGTGATCGGTGATTCAGACTTGACCCCGCAGGAGATCGCAAAGGTTGAGAATCATTTGAGCCGGGTGGAGGTTCAGGCCGCGCTCCATCAGGGGATGGGGATCAGTAAACGATATAGTTATACGATCAAGAAATATCTCCTGTATGTTGCTGTTCCGTTCGGGAAGGAACCGCTGGACGGCGTTATCCGGCTTTCCATGCCTATGGCGGATATTCAGTTCCTTGAGGCTCGCGCGCAGCAGATCGTTCTTTTCGGCATTATTCTTGTTCTGATGTTGAGTACAGGGTTTACCTATATTATTTCGTTGGTTGTATCCAAGCCTCTTCGGGAGATGTCGGCGGTGGCGCGGGCCATGGCATCCGGAGATTTTTCAAGGAAGCCTTCGATCGTATCCCAAGATGAGGTAGGGGAGCTGGCGCGGGCGATCACGCACATGTCGGAGGAGATTGAGGAAAAGATCATCCGGATCAAGAAAGAGGCGGCTAAACTTGACGCGGTGCTTTCAAGTATGTCCGAGGGGATCATGGTGGTGGATGACAAAGGCCGGATCGTCATCATGAACCCGTCTTTGCGCAAAGCATTCTTGGTGAATGAGGCTCCGCAAGGGCGATTGCCGGTTGAAGTGATCCGTAATAGTGTGGTCGCGGTGATTGTTGAGCAGTTGACAATGGTGAGGTCCCGCGCTGTGAGTGAAGAGGTGGCCTTGGCTGAAGACAAGGTGTTTCAGGTAAACGGGGTCGCTATTATAAGAGAAGGGCGTTTTGAGGGCGCGGTGCTTGTGTTCCATGATATTTCCGAACTTCGCCGGCTTGAAAAAGTCAGGCAGGATTTTGTGGCAAATGTATCGCATGAGTTGCGTACTCCGGTATCCAGTATCAAAGGGTATGCGGAAACGCTTTTGGATGGCGCGATTGATGACAAAGCCCATGCCAGGGAATTTGTTGAGATCATCAGGGAGAATAGTGATCGCCTGGTCAGGCTTATTGAGGATCTTTTGGATCTCGCGAGGATTGAATCAGGAAAAATGCACATGGCCCTTGTTCCTGTTGATATAGCGCCGATCGTTCATCGTTCTTTGGGGATATTGGAGAATCAGATCCGGGATAAGGCGCTGGCCGTATCCATAGAGTTTTTGGCCGCTTTACCGAAGGTGCTGGCGGACGAGACGCGGTTGTCGCAGGTGCTGTTGAATTTGCTGGATAATGCGGTTAAATACACACCGGACAGGGGTTCGATAAAGATCCGGGCTGTGGTGACAGAGGAAAGAATGCAAGTCGATGTTATTGATAATGGTATCGGGATTCCAGAAAAAGACCTGCCTCGTATTTTCGAGCGTTTCTACAGGGTAGATAAAGCCCGCTCTAAAGAGCTTGGCGGCACAGGGCTTGGGCTTTCGATCGTGAAACATATTGTACATGCGCATGGTGGCGATGTTTGGGTTTCCTCTGTTATTGACGAGGGAACAGTTTTCAGTTTTACCCTTCCGTTGGCATAATCTGCCACTATTTCAAGAGTTCACATAAAGTTCACAGCTTGTTCATGCTTTTGTCACAGCCTTCCTTTATTATTGTGGCAAGGTAAAAGCTGAACAATAATAATTTTAAGAAAGGTGGCAGTATGTTCAGAAAGTTAGGAATGATCATGGCCGTTGGATTCGCGGCGTTGTGTGTTTCCGCCGGTGTTTCCATCGCAGGGGAGACAGACCTCCTCGTTCAAAAGCTTGTTGAAAAGGGAGTCCTTTCGCCGAATGAGGCCCAGATTTTGTTGGATGAGACGAAGCAGGATGTTGCCAGGCAGAATGCCAAGGGAACAAATGATGCGATTCCTCAGTGGGTGCAGAATATCAAGGTCAAGGGAGATACCCGTTTGCGTTTTGAGTCCATTCGGGATAAGGGGGTTAAAGATCTGACGCACGAGAGATTGCGCGTCAGGTTGGGTGTTGAGTCGAAAGTCAATGATCAGATGAAAGTCGGAATCGGGCTCGCCACAGGAAAGCCGAGCGATCCTCGCTCGCGGAACATTAGCTTGGGCAACGGGACTGATGCTTACGGGACTACAGGGTCAACCGGGCCAGATAATACTGCGGCCTCAGCCAAGAACTTTGAATTGGATTATGCGTACGCTGAATACACGCCGGTCAAATGGGCGACCATTATCGGAGGCAAGTTCCAGAATCCTTTGTGGAGTCCCTGGGATATGATCTGGAAAGGGGACATTACGCCTGAAGGCGCTGCGGTCAAATTGAACTATAATCTGTTTCCCGGATTCAATGTGTTCATGAATGATCTGGCTTTTGTTTTACGCAATCCGGATTCTGGAATAAAAGGGCGTCAGAATGCGGCCATGTTTGCTTCTCAGATTGGCTCCAGCTGGGACATAGCGAACAGCATCAATTTGAAATCAGCACTTACATATTACAAGTTTGAAGGTATTCAGGGCCAACCCAGGTTTTCGTATTCCGTTGGCGGGAACACAGCCACACTCAGTTGCACTCAGGGCGCGACTGCGTCGTCAACCTGCTACAACTATAATTATGACGCCCTCAGCCCGAGTGCGGAGATCGGTTTCAAGAACCCGTTTGGTGAGAGTGTGGGCGCATTCATTCCCTATGCCGCCGTATTCGGTGATTATATTTATAATGTGAGCGGTAAACATTCCAGCACCGGGCGGGGAGGTTTTGATACGGGGGTGAAGCTCGGTTATGAGAAAGTGGCAGATAAGAACCAGTATACATTGAAATTGGCCACGTCCAAGATCGGGGCTAATGCCTGGCTTGACGCCTTTACGGATTCGGATCGTTATAAGAAAGGGTATACCAATACCCAGTCTTATGAGGGCATCCTGGAATATGGGTTAGGAAAGAGTACAAGCCTGTCTCTTGATTATTATTATTCTTTTCAGCTGGATAAGCAATCCTCGGGTAATCGTATGCCTGAGCAATTGTATCAGATTGACTGGAACTTAAAGTTCTAAAGTGGTTCGTGCCAACGCGGTCCAGTGAGGCCGCGGTGGCAATTATGTAGATTAATAATTTTACAGGAGGAAATATGAAGATGTTGTCGAAATTAAGTCTGGTTGTCGCTGGTTTTACAATCTTCGCCGGTGCTGCCTCGGCGGAAATGATCCAGGTGAAGGGTTCGGACACGATCATTAATCTTGTCCAGAAAGAGGCTGAAGTATATATGCAGCAAAACCCGGGCGCTAAGATCTCTGTGACGGGTGGCGGGTCAGGTACCGGGATTGCCGCACTGATCAACAGGCAGTGCACGATTGCTGATGCGTCACGCGCGATCAATGCCAAAGAAGTTGAAATGGCTACAGGTAACGGGGTTAATCCGAGCCGTATCGTGATCGCGTTCGATGCGCTCAGTATTGTCGTGAACAGTAATAATTCTGTGAAACAGTTGACTAAAAAACAGGTTGGCGCGATCTATCGCGGTGAGATCAAGAATTGGTCTGAAGTTGGCGGGCCTGATATGCCGATTAACTTGTACGGACGGCAATCAAATTCCGGGACTTATGGTTTCTTGCAGGAAGAGGTTCTCAAGGGCAATTATTCCCCGAAGATGAATTCCATGAATGGAAATTCCCAGATCGTGGAAGGTGTTAAGGCAGATCCTTCGGCTATTGGTTATATTGGTATCGGTTATGCAAAACAGGCAACTGGCGTGACGATCCTGGATATTAATATGAGCGATGGCCAACCGGCTATCAGCCCGGTGGACAAATCTGCGGTTATGTCAGGAAAATATCCGATCGCTCGCCCGCTGTATCAGTATGTCGATGGGAATCCTTCCGGGACTGTCAAGGCGTTCATTCAGTTCGAGTTGAGCCCTGAAGGTCAGAAAATCGTGGAAGACGAAGGTTTTTACGAGATCCCGGCGGAATATAAAGAGGCTAACGCCAAATTTGGCCTTTGATAGAAAGTATTGTAAAGCGGCTTTGAGGCAGGTCGATACGTTGGCCTGCCTTTTTAGCTAAAAGAGTTGGTAGTTATGAATAGAAAGCTAAAAGAGAAATTAGTTGAGAAATTCTTCCTTTTGAATGGGGTGCTTGTTATTCTCATTTTGATCGGGATATTCTTTCTTTTGTTGAAGAATGCTCTGCCTGCTTTTTATCAGGTCAGCCTTAAACATTTCTTGACCAAGCCTACATGGAATCCGGATGCTTACGATCAGCCAACGTATGGCCTGGTGCCGATGTTTGTTAGTACAATGATGGTCACGCTGGGCTCTTTGGTGGTTGCGGTCCCATTAGGAGTCGGGACAGCGGCGTTCCTTTCCGATGTGGCAAGCCCCCGTGTACGTGAGGTTCTTAAGCCTGTTGTCGAGCTCCTGGCAGGTATTCCCTCGGTTGTTGTGGGTTTTCTGGGGATCGTTCTCGTGGGGCCGCTGCTGGCCAGACTGACCGGGACCTACAGTGGACTTAATGCCTTGAATGGCTCAATTCTTTTAGCGGTCATGGCATTGCCAACGATTATCAGCCTTTCAGAGGATGCTTTGGCCAGTGTGCCGCGCTCTTATGAGGAAGCGTCGCTTGCACTTGGCGCAAACAAATGGGAGACCGTGGTCAGGGTCAAGATCCCGGCGGCAGCATCTGGTATTCTTGCGGCGTGCATGCTTGGAATGGGGCGGGCCATCGGGGAGACAATGACAGTGTTGATGGCAACGGGCAATGCCGCCGCATTCCCCGGGAGTTTTCTGGGCCCGGTCAAAACGATGACAGCGACTATTGCTATTGAACTTGGCGAGGTCGCCTATTACACAACGCATTTTTATATGTTGTTTGCGGTCGGGCTTATGCTGTTCGTTATTACATTCCTTATTAATCTGGTGGCAGATATTATTTTCCATAAGCACACGAGGGTTCAGTGATGAAAATAAGACCGCAGCGCATCAAAGAAATCCTTGGGTTTGGCCTTCTTTATTTAAGCATGGGCTGTGTACTGTTGATCCTGGGCGTTATTTTTTATGATATTTTTACCAAAGGGTCCGGGATTGTTTCCGTGGATTTTTTAAGCAAGCCCCCTGTTGACGGCATGACCAAAGGCGGAATATTCCCGGCGATCTTTGGCACCTTTTGTGTGACGATCATCACCGGGCTGCTTTCGGTTCCTCTGGGCATGGGGTGCGCCATCTATTTGAATGAATATGCGCGGGATAACGGGTTGACACGCTTTATCCGCCTTTCCATACGTAATCTTTCGGGTGTTCCGTCGATTGTCTACGGGCTTTTTGGGGTGGCGCTTTTTGTTCAGACATGTCATTTTGGGACATCGATCCTGGCGGCCGGATGTACGTTGGGGCTGATGACATTGCCGCTCACGATCACGGCGAGCGAAGAGGCATTAAAGACAGTTCCGCGCTCTTATCGTGAAGGGGCATTAGCATTGGGAGCGACGAAATGGCAATCGATCCGATCTAATGTCCTGCCGTACGCTGTCCCTGGAATGCTCACAGGCACAATTCTTGGGCTTTCACGCGCCGCCGGGGAGACCGCGCCGATCCTTTTTACAGGTGCCGCTTTCTTTTTGCCGGATATCCCAAATTCTGTTCTCAGCCAGTTTATGGCGTTGCCGTATCATTTGTATATCATGTCCACGCAACATTATAATATTACGCTGGTAAGGCCCATTGCGTATGGCACGGCACTGGTGCTCATTGCGCTTGTTTTTATGATGAATCTGGCGGCGGTTATTATTCGGTATCGTTTGAGAAAAGATGGAGTTTCGCATGGATAACAGGATCAGGATGAGGGCAGACGGAGTTGATTTTTATTATGGTAAAAACCATGCCCTTAAGAATATTCAATTGGATATTTTCCAGAATTCCGTGACCGCCATCATTGGCCCGTCGGGTTGCGGGAAGTCCACATTTATCCGGCTTTTGAATCGCATGCATGAACTTGTTCCGAATGCCAGGGTGACCGGCAGGATCCTGCTGGATGGGGAAGATATTTTAGCCCCGGATGTTGACGCGGTCGACTTGCGTAAACGCGTAGGCATGGTGTTTCAGAAACCGAATCCTTTTCCCAAGAGCATTTTTGATAATATCGCTTACGGGCTTCAGATAAACGGGATAAAGAATAAAAGCCAGATCGAGGATCGCGTGGTTGAGTCGCTGAAGAAGGCCGCGTTGTGGGGTGAGGTTAAAGACCGGTTGCACGATAGTGCATTGCGTTTTTCAGGCGGGCAACAGCAGCGGTTGTGTATTGCCCGGTGCCTCGCGATCGAGCCGGAGGTTATCTTGTTCGACGAGCCATGTGCCAGCCTTGATCCCATATCCACAAAGAAGATCGAAGAGCTTATTTTAGAACTTGAAAAGGATTATACGATCGTGATCGTGACGCACAATATGCAGCAGGCGGCGCGTGTATCGGATCACACGGGATTTTTCTTGATGGGGGAGCTTGTTGAATTTGACAGGACAGAAAATATTTTCAAGGCGCCGAAGGATAAACGTACAGAAGATTACGTGACCGGAAGGTTCGGATAATACCCAAGATGGTATTTGTAAAACAGGACAGATGATTATATGGAAGACAGGAGAGAAGTATGAGTATTCATTTTAACGAGGCTCTTGAGTATTTGCACAAGGATATTCTTAAGATGGGCGCGTATGCGGAAGAGGCGATCGCGCGCTCTGTTGAGGCTCTGCGAGAACGGGACCCGGAGCTTGCGCAAAGTGTGATCGACAATGATGCGCGTGTGGATGAGCTTGAGCTTGTGATCGACGAAAAATGTTTGGATCTTATTGCCCGTTATCAGCCCATGGCCAAAGATCTGCGTTTTATTACAACCGGGATGCGGCTTAATGTTGAGTTGGAGCGTATTGCGGATATCGCGGTGGATATTTCTCAGCGAGTGGTCGAGGTGGCGGGCGAGCCGCATTTAAAACCGCTTGTGGATATCCCGCGCCTGGCGGCATCGGCGCAGAGCATGGTCAAGACCGCGATCGACTCTTTTATTGCCCGGGACAGCGACCTTGCTAAAAAAGTTATCTTAATGGATGCTGAGGCAGATCAGTTAAAGCATAAGATCCAGAAGGAACTTATTTATGATTATATCGTGAAAGATGGGACAACCGCACCGCGCGCAGTGCCGCTTATTCTTGTTGCACGTCATTTGGAGCGGATATGTGACCACGCGACCTATATTGCCGAAGACGTGGTGTATATGGTCAAGGGTGAGGTAGTGAAGCACCATCCGGAACGGCTCAGCGAATAGGGGTCAGGCCAGCGCTTCGAGCACGAATTTGGCGGCCCGGCGGCTGGCACCCGGTGCGCCGAGGTTCACACGCAGTGCTGTCAGGTCGCTATGGTTCTTACGGGTTTTTTCCGGATTTAAAAGCCGTTCGAGTTCAAGGGCGATCTTGGGGCCGGTGGCATTATTCTGCAGGTATTCTTCCGCGACTTTTTTTCCGGCCACAATGTTGACGAGTGCGATAAAAGGGATCCGCACAAAAAGCCTTCCCAGGAACCATGTAACCCAGGATGTTTTGTAGATCACGGCCATGGGTTTCCCCATAATGCCGGTCTCGAGGGTGGCAGTGCCTGAGCAGACGGCACACACGTCGCAGGCATTTAAAGCATTGTAAAAATCTTTCGATATTTTAAGTGTTGGCGGCACATCTTTCATGTAGCGGCGTAAAAGATCGTCGGAAATGCTTTTGGCCTGCGGCAGAAGGAACTGAACCTTGGGTTTCTTCTGATGAAGCCGCCGGGCGGCGTCGATCATGACCGGCAGATGCCGGGATATTTCTTTTTCACGCGAGCCGGGAAGAAGCCCGACCACGGGGTCTTTTTCATTGAGCCCGCTTTCTTTCAGAAAAGAAGAAGCGCTTTTGGTGGCATGGACTTCGTCGATCAAGGGGTTGCCGGCAAAGTCCACGGCCAGGCCGTGTTTGGCATAGAAATCTTTTTCAAACGGGAAGATCACGATCATGCGATCCACCACTTTTTTGATGAGCTTGACGCGTGACGCTTTCCAGGCCCAGACCTGGGGACTGATGTAATAAATAACCTTGATGTTGAGCTTTTTGATCTCTTTGGCCAGGCGCAGGTTAAAGCCGGGATAGTCGACGAGGATCACCGCGTCAGGTTTGGTGGTGCGGATATGGTCGAGGGCCAGATTGAAAATACGTTTGATGCGTGAGTAGTGCTTGAGCACTTCCACAAATCCGATGACGGCCAGATCGCGGATATCGGCGATTGTGGTGACGCTTTCCTTGCGGGAACGGTCTCCGCCAATGCCGGAGAAAGAAGCGCCGGGCATGGTCTGGCGGATAGCGCGCACGAGAGACGCCGCACGCATGTCGCCGGATTCTTCACCCGAGATAATTACGAAGCGATAAGGGGCTTTTTCCATATGATGTCCTGTATCGCGAGCGCGGTCTTAAGCGCATCGCGGCCTTCTTTGCCGGAAACGAGCGGGCGTTTGTCGTCGCGCACGCAATCGATGAAATGTTCGAGTTCTTTCTTTAAAGGCTCTTCTTTTTCAATGGGCAGGCTGGCCCGTGTGATCTTGGTGCCTTCTTTGCGGTAAATAAAGGCTTCCTGTTTGACGTAATCAAGAGAGATATAGGCATCTTTGATGAAAATGCGGATCTTGCGCATCACTTCCGGCGAGATACGGCTCGCGGTCAGGTTGCAAACGGAATCATTCGCGAAGGTGAGGCGGACATTGGCAATATCATCTTTATCGGTCAGGACGTTGATCCCGACGGCTTGGATATCTTTAACAGGCGTTTCAATAAGCCCCTGGACAATGTCGATGTCGTGGATCATCAGGTCCATCACAACGCCGATATCCAGTGACCGATTAGGGAAATTGTTCAGCCGATGGCATTCGACGAACAGCGGATTCTTGGCAATATCTTTGATCGCCTGAAACGCATTGTTGAAGCGTTCAATATGGCCAACCTGAAGTTTTAAATTTCTTTCTTCGGAGATCCGGACCAGTTCATTGGCTTGTGCCAGGTCAAATGTGATCGGTTTTTCGATGAACGTATGAATGCCGTTATCGAGAAAGAACTTCCCGATCTCAAAGTGGCTGGTGGTGGGTGTGCAGATATTGACGGCGTCGACCTGGCCCACGAGCGTGGCATGGTCAGGAATGAAATGCGTGCGATATTCGCGGGCCAATTTCGTTCCGTGTTCTGCGTTGGCGTCGCAAATCCCGACGAGATCAACTTTGTCTTTGAGCTGGGAGTATACCTTAAGGTGCCGGGACCCCAAATGCCCCACGCCGATGACCGCAACTTTGATCTTGCGCATAGAAGTCCTTTGAAGGATTAAAGAATGTTCCCAGAATAACAAAGGCGCAAGAGAAAGTCAACGTATCCGCAATTTGCTCAAAGACTACGGGAAGAACGCCGGAAGGCTAAACTTACTCAGGAAGAAATGGCTGAACTTGTTGACGTAAGCACCCGATATTATCAAATGTTGGAATCTAAAACTCCCTGCGCCGTGACAATAGATAACATCGAAAAAATTGCCAAAGCCTTACGAATCACGCCCTCAAAAATTTTTAACTTCTGACTTGTTCCTGCACACTGGCAAATGACGGCGACCATTATACAAAACTTCCTCACAAAATCCGTCTAACGCCCCTCCCGTGTAAAGCTGTCTGGAAAGTGGCAAACTAACAACTTGCTCATACGTATAAAACAACAAAGCCCTCGGCTATTAACCGAAGG
>JADFWS010000026.1 GCA_015234065.1 Candidatus Omnitrophota bacterium | reverse complement strand
ATATTTTTTACTACTCCGCCGCGTAAGAAATTCCTCCAGTCCGACCAGGGCGAGCTGGATCAGGCGCTTCATGTTTTTCTGCCGTACACACTGCTGTTCCCGTCGAAACGTTTTGTGCTGACACATAATGGCCGCACGATCCTGGATGTTGCGCCGGTCGGGTCTTTTGAGGCGCGCGCGGCCAAAGTGTTGAATCTGGAGGCGCGGCATGTGATCGGCGCGCATGACCTGAAAGGCGCGGAAGGCGCGGGTTTGCGGCTTGTGCTCGGAGATATTAATATCCAGCGCCCCCGGCGTGATGCGCAGTTTTTGTTCGTCAATGGCCGTCCGGTGCAGAGCAAGAATTTATTGTTCCATGTCAATGATATGTACCGCCTCATCATGCCGAATGGCGTGCATCCGTTCTTTATTGTGTTCCTGGAAGTGCCGGGTGCGGATGTCGATGTGAATATCCATCCGTCCAAGCGCGAGGTGCGGCTCCGTCAGGAAGGCCGTTTGGGCGCGTTCATCCGCGCCGAGGTTGAGCGGCTGCTCATGACTAAAAGCGGTGCGCGAGAAGCGGCCTACACAGGCCCGGATATATTTACGTTTGATATTCCGGCGCCCTCGGCGGAGATATTGCCGCACGAGCAGGGTATTCCGCCCGAGCGGATGATCTTTAACCCGCTGCCCCAGGGTGGGGAAACGGTATTTTTATTAAAGCCGGGGGAACGTGTTCAACCGCCTGTTCAAGCGCCCGAGCTTTCGCTGTTCGCGCGTGAAGCGGTGGCAAAAAAAGAAGGCTCTGTTAAAGACCGCCTGGGCAAGGCGCGCTGGCTTGGCACGTTTGCGCAAAAGTATCATTTGTTCGAAGAAGGCGACGGGCTTTTTGCGGTGGACCAGCATGCCGCGCAGGAGCGGATCCTGTTTGAAAAGTTCCGCGCGCAGATCCTGGCCGGCAAGGTCGAGGTTCAGCATTTGCTCACGCCGCTCGCGGTGCGGCTGACGCCGTCGGAAAAGCTGACGTGGGAGAGGCGCGCCAGCGTGTTGGCAGAGGTCGGGTTCGAGGCCACGTTCCTGGATGATCAGGCGCTGGCGCTCCAGGCCCATCCGGCGCTGTTAAAGGACCCCGAACACGCGTTGCGTGCGTTGCTGGGCGAGGATATGTCCTCTGCGCCGGATCACGATATGCTGGCCCGCCGGGCGTGCCGGGCATCGGTCATGGCCGGGGCGCGCATGGCGCCCGAAGCCGCGGCCGGACAGCTTAAGGCCCTGCTTTTATGTGACGATCCTTTTACCTGCCCGCACGGCAGGCCGGTGTTCATTGAATTGAAAACATCTTTTTTGGATAAGCAATTCATGCGTATTTAGCAGGCGGGCGTTGGCTGCGGCGTGTCGCAATCGCCGGCTTCTGATATTTTTCCTTTTCTTTTTTTTCGGCGGGTTTAGAATACGTTTATATTTGAAATTAACCGGGAGGCAATATGAACAGACAGTTATTAGTGGCCATGGTTTTGACGGGGACCGTGCTTGGCGCCGTGCCCTCTTTCGCGGAACAAAAAGCAGCAGCTCCGACGGCCGTACAACCGGCGGCGGCGAAGGATGAGATCGACCTCGGCCTGACGCCGGAACAGCGCGAAAAGGTAAAGGCGCTCAAAGATTCGTTCCAGGCCGAGCTGCAGGCGATCGCCAACGCGTCGCGTGTGAAGCGCAACGAACTGAAAATGGCGCTCGACCAGGATAAGCTTGACCGCAAGGCGATCGATAAACTTGTCGCTGAGATCGGCGACCTGGATGCCCGCCGGCTTACGGCGCAGGTGGATCAGGTGTTCAAGATGCGCGAGGTCCTGACGCCCGAACAGTTCCGCAAGATCCAGGAGTATAAGGAAAAGCGCAAGAAGGATGTGGCGCCAAAATCCAGCGATAAAAAGACCAAGATCAAGCCGAAAAAATAGAAAGCGCATTATGCACTCCGATCAGATCAAAAAAGGCCTTGAAAGAATGCCGAACCGGGCGCTGTTATATGCGGCCGGGCTTCATCCGTCGCATATGGACCGCCCCTTTATCGGGATCGCCTCGTCGTATACGGATATTGTCCCGGGGCATACGCAGATGCGCAATCTTGAGCGTTATGTCGAGCGCGGCATTGAGAATGGCGGCGGTACGCCGTTTATTTTCGGCGTGCCTGCGATCTGCGACGGCATTGCCATGGGCCACGCGGGCATGGCGTTCTCGCTTCCGTCGCGCGAACTTATCGCGGATACGATCGAGACGATCGCGCGCGCGAACGCGTTCGACGGGCTGATCCTGCTTACGAATTGCGATAAGATAACTCCCGGCATGATCATGGGCGCATTGCGCGTTAATGTCCCGGTCATTGTCGTGACCGCCGGGCCCATGATGACCGGCCGTCATGAAAAACGCCGGCTTAATTTGATCACGGATACATTTGAAGCGGTGGGCCAGTTTAAGGCCGGGCTGATCACGGAAGAGACGCGTCAGACGCTGGAGGCGGAGGCGTGCCCGACGTGCGGGTCGTGCCAGGGGATGTATACGGCCAATACGATGGCCTGCCTTGCCGAAGCCATGGGGCTTTCGCTTCCGACGTGCGCGACCACGATGGCGGTCCTCACGAAGAAATTGCGGATCGCGTATGAGAGCGGGCAGAAGATCGTGGGCCTGGCCAGGAATAAAGTGACACCCAAAGATCTCGTGACGCGCAAGTCCATGGAAAATGCGCTGCGCCTGGATATGGCGCTCGGCGGCTCGTCGAATACTGTGCTGCATCTTATGGCGATCGCGCATGAGGCGGGGGTGGATATAAGCCTCAAGGATTTTGACCGCATCAGCCGTGCAACGCCGCATTTGTGCAGTATGAATCCGGCGGGTAAATGGTATATGGAAGACCTGCATCACGCGGGCGGTATTCCGGCGGTCATGCGGATGCTTGGAAAACAGATCCATGATACGCCGACAGTTTGCGGGAAGACCGCGCATCAGATCATGGCTGAAGTCAAATATTACGATGCGGACGTGATCAAGTCGCCCGAGAACCCGGAACATAAGGAAGGCGGCATTGCGATCCTGCATGGAAATTTGGCCCCGGATGGCGCGGTGGTCAAGCAATCCGCGGTTGAGCCGGAAATGTTGACGTTCACCGGAACGGCTAAAGTATTTAATTCTGAAGAAGATGCCATGAAAGCGATCCTGGCAAAAGAGATCGAAAAGGGCATGGTGGTAGTGATCCGTTATGAAGGCCCTTCAGGCGGCCCTGGTATGCGCGAAATGTTAAGTCCAACCGCTGCGATCGTTGGTATGGGTTTGCACAAACATGTGGCTCTGATTACGGATGGCCGGTTTTCCGGTGGCACCCGAGGGCCCTGCATCGGTCATATTTCTCCAGAAGCCGCGGCTGGCGGCCTGATCGCCTACCTTAAAGATGGGGATGCGATCACGATCGATATTCCTAATAAAACGCTGGATGTCAAGCTGTCTGAAGCAGACATTGCAGACCGTAAGAAGACCATGACCATGCCGCCACCCAAGATCCAAACCGGGTATTTGGGCCGGTATGCCAGGCTTGTCACATCTGCGTCAACAGGCGCGGTCTTTAAGTAGAATTTCGGTTTCTTAATTTAATATTCTCAATAGTTTACGCTGATGAGAGTTTCAAGAAGGACGGCGCCGTGCCGTCCTTTCTTTTTGTGGCGACGGAGAACTGGAGCCATCTGCTTATTTCCCAACCCCTTAAGAAGAAAAACATTGACGAAAAGACCCTTCCTCGTATAATCTTCAATTCGGAGCGTAAGTTCTTTTTACACAATGCGTTATAGTCACGAAAACCCTTAAGGGGATTTGGTTATGGCAAAAGCTAAAGAGCAGCCCGGGATCATTGTTGATATGAGTAAAGATGACATCAAGTCATCCTTGAGTGACAATCGCCGCTATTATCTGGCGAAGAATGAAAAGACCGCCACTTCCCTTGATAACTTCCACGCCCTTGCCTTAACCGTGCGTCAGCGTATTGTGGACCGCTGGATGAAAACCCAGGAGCGCTATCATCAGACCAATGGCCGCAGGGTGTATTACCTGTCTATGGAGTTCTTGATCGGCCGCCTCATGGGCAATTACATGTTCAATCTTGGCAAAGAGAAGGACATTGAAGCGGCGTTGCGTGAAATGGATATTAATCTGGATGATGTGCGCGATCAGGAAATTGATGCTGGCCTTGGCAATGGCGGCCTGGGGCGCTTGGCTGCGTGTTTTCTGGATTCCATGGCAACGCTCGGCATTCCGGCACATGGCTATGGCATCCGCTATGATTACGGCATTTTTAATCAAAAGATCAAGGATGGCAATCAGGTGGAGCTGCCGGATGAGTGGATGCGTAACGGCAATCCCTGGGAGATCCCGCGCCCTGAATATGAAGTGAAAGTGAATTTTTACGGCCGTATCGATCCAGAGGCGCAGTTCGGCTGCCGCTGGGTGGACACGGAAGCGGTCGTGGCCATGCCGTATGATATTCCGATCCCGGGATACAAGAATGATGTGGTTAATACGCTTCGCCTCTGGTCCGCGCGCGCGACCGATGAGTTTGAATTCGATTATTTCAATCATGGCGATTATGAAAAAGCCGTGGAGAACAAGATCCATTCCGAGAGTATTTCCAAGGTCCTTTATCCGAACGACAATGTCAGCCAGGGCAAAGAGCTGCGCCTGAAACAGGAATATTTCTTTACCGCGGCGTCGATCGCGGATATTCTTCGCCGGTATAAGGCGGATAATAATGATATTCGCAAGCTGCACGAAAAGATCTGCATTCAGCTGAACGATACGCATCCGACGCTGGCCGTACTTGAGCTGATGCGCGTCCTGATCGATCAGGAAGGTTTAAGCTGGGAAGAAGCGTGGCCGGTCACACAGCAGACGTTCGCGTACACGAACCATACGCTCATGCCCGAGGCGCTCGAATGCTGGGCGGTCGAGTTGTTGGGCCGCGTCCTGCCGAGGCATCTGGAAATTGTATTTGAATTGAACCGCCGTTTTCTTGACGAGGTTTCCCGTAAATTCCCCGGGGACGCGGAACGTATGGGCCGAATGTCCTGTATCCAGGAAGGCGATCAGAAGCGCGTACGTATGGCGCATGTGGCGATCGTCGGAAGCTTTTCGACGAATGGCGTGTCGGCGCTGCATACGGAATTATTGAAAGCGCAGCTGTTCCGCGATTTTTACGAAATGTATCCGGAGCGTTTTAACAATAAAACGAACGGCATCACGCCGCGCCGCTGGCTCCTTAAGGCGAATCCGAAAATGGCCGACCTTTTGAATGAGACCATCGGCGACAAGTGGGTGACAGACCTGTCTCAGCTCGAGCGGATCGCGGAGTATCAGGATAATAAGGAATTCCAGCGCCGCTGGCGCGCGATCAAGCAGGCGAACAAGAATCATCTGGCCGATTATATCCTTAAGACCATGGACATTTCGGTCAATCGCAGTTCGCTTTTTGATGTGCAGGTCAAGCGCATCCATGAATATAAGCGCCAGTTTTTATTCGGGCTTTATATTTTCTCCCAGTACCTGAAGGTGAAGAACAGCCCGCATGTGTTCATGCAGCCGCGGACGTTCATTATTGGCGGGAAAGCGGCGCCGGGCTATCATCTGGCCAAGCTCATTATCAAATTCCTGAACAATGTCAGCGTGATCATGAATGAAGACAAACAGGCGCGCGAGAAGATCCGCCTGCTTTTCCTGGAGAATTACCGGGTGTCGCTCGCCGAGAAGATCATCCCGGCGGCTGACCTGTCGGAGCAGATCTCCACAGCCGGCATGGAAGCATCGGGTACCGGGAACATGAAATTCATGCTGAATGGCGCGCTCACGATCGGGACGTACGACGGCGCGAATATTGAAATGGCCGAAGAGCTCAAGCATGAGAATATTTTTATTTTCGGGCTTAAGGCTAATGAGGTTCAGGCGAAACGCGCCGCGGGCTACAATCCGCGCGAGGTCATCAAGCAGTCGCCGGTGTTGCGTGAAACGTTCCGGCTTTTGGAAAATGATTTCTTTTCGCCGGGCCAGCCCGGGCTTTTTGATCCGCTCATTAATACGATCTATAACGGGGATTATTTCATGCTGTGCGCGGATTTTGAAGACTATTGCCGCACGCAGGATAAAGTGTCGCAGTTGTACCAGAATCAGGATGAGTGGACACGCCAGTCGATCCTGAACGTGTCGAAAGCGGGTTTTTTCTCGAGTGACCGCACGATCCGTGAGTATGCGAAGGATATTTGGAAGATCAAGGTGTAATACAAACAGGTATTATTGGATATTATTTGGAGGATGTATGGTTGTTAAAGCAAGGTCCAGGTCGGCAAAGCGTGTCAGTACGGCGGTTAAGAAAGTTGTGGCAGATGTGGTGACGGCGGCTGAAAAGATCATCGCAGCGCCGAAAAAGACAGCCGCTCAACGAACGATCTCCGCGCAGGCATTCAATGAGCGCGTTCAGGTGCTGGCGTATGAAATGTATATCAGCCGCGGGGCAAGCCACGGCGATGATACCAGCGACTGGTTTGCGGCGGAGAAGATCGTCCGTCGGACATTTGAGGTGAAGTGATATTGACCGCAGGCAGGAATGTCTTAACAGCAGTCGGAGCGCGGGCGTGTAACCGTGTTTCTGTAAGGCAAGAGGCGGTTTTCCATAGATACATCATGTGATGGTCAGCCAATGAGGAGAACCTATGAGAAGCACTGGTCTTTCAACGCTGAAGGATAAGCCGTTATCGAAGAAGCAAAAAACCCGTGTGGTCCGCGAAGCGCAGGTTTGTTTAAGGAAGGAACCTGAAACTGTGTTGCCCTATTTGACCGATTTTGATATGCATCTTCTCCGCGAGGGGAATCAGTTCAAGCTGTATGAAAAGCTCGGCGCGCATTGTATTGAACGCGACGGGATGAAAGGTGTCTGGTTTGCTGTGTGGGCGCCGAATGCCGCGCGCGTATCGGTGATCGGGGATTTTAACGGCTGGAATCGCGAGGCGACGCCGCTGTTGGTCCGTCAGGATGGGTCCGGCATTTGGGAAGGGTTCGTGGGGCATATCGGCCACGGGCAGTCCTATAAATATGCGATCCGTACGAAGCAGGGCTGGGAGCTTGAAAAAGCAGACCCGCTCGGATTTCATTCGGAAGTCCCGCCAAAGTCCGCGTCGATCGTGTGGGACCTCAAGTATGAGTGGCGTGACCAGGAGTGGATGGCGAAACGCAAGGAACGCAACGCGCTTAATCAGCCGATGTCTGTGTATGAAGTGCATCTGGGTTCATGGATGCGTTCGCCCGACGAGGGCAATCGCTCGCTGTCGTATGCCGAGATCGCCGACAGGCTGATCCCGTATGTTAAAAAGATGGGTTATACGCATGTGGAATTTATGCCGGTCATGGCGCATCCGTTCCAGGGTTCGTGGGGGTATCAGACGATCGGGTATTTTGCGCCCGCATCGTTTTTCGGGAATCCGCAGGACCTGATGCAGTTGATCGACCGGATGCATCAGAGCGATATTGGCGTTATTCTGGATTGGGTGCCGTCGCATTTTCCGATGGACGGGCACGGGCTCGTCGAGTTTGACGGCACGGGGTTGTACGAGCATGAAGATGACCGCAAAGGGTTTCATCCCGACTGGAAAAGCGCTATTTTCAATTACGGCCGGGTGGAAGTGTTGTGTTATCTGATCTCGAGCGCCATGTTTTGGCTGGAGCAGTATCATGCCGACGGGCTGCGCGTAGACGGTGTGGCGTCGATGCTGTATCTGGATTATTCGCGCAAGGAAGGCGAGTGGGTGCCGAATTGTTTTGGCGGCCGTGAAAACCTCGAAGCGATCCATTTCTTGAAAAGATTGAATGAGTCCGTATACGGCGCTCATCCGGATATTATCATGTCCGCCGAGGAATCGACTGCCTGGACCAAGGTGTCCAAGCCTACGTGGGATGGCGGGCTCGGGTTCGGGCTTAAATGGAACATGGGCTGGATGCACGATACGCTGGTCTATTTCAGCAAAGACGGGATATATCGCAAGTATCATCATAACCAACTGACGTTCGGGCTGTTGTACGCGTTCACCGAGAATTTTATGCTGTCCTTGTCGCACGACGAGGTGGTGCATGGCAAAGGTTCCATGATGCGTAAAATGCCCGGCGACGACTGGCAGAAGTTCGCGAACCTGCGTTTGTTGTTCGGGTATATGTTCGGCCAGCCCGGCAAGAAGCTGAATTTTATGGGCGCTGAATTCGGCCAGTGGGACGAGTGGAATTATCAGACAAGCCTGGATTGGCATTTGCTCCAGTGGGCGCCGCATCAGGGCGTTCAGCGCTGGATGCAGGACTTGAATCATATGTACAAGAATGAACCTGCGCTGTATGCGGATGATTTCTCGCATCACGGCTTTGAGTGGATCGACTGCGGCGACTGGGAGGGAAGCGTCCTGACGTTCCTGCGTAAAAGCGGGAATCCCGACGATGATATTCTCGTGTGCTGCAATTTTACGCCGGTATTGCGCGAAGGGTATGCGGTCGGCGTGCCGCGCCCCGGGTGTTGGCGCGAGGTGCTTAATTCCGACGGGCGTGAGTATTACGGCAGCGGCCAGGGTAATTACGGCCGCGTGTGGACAACGGGTGAACAGGCGAACGGCAGGCCGCATGCGCTTCGGCTCAGGCTTCCGCCGCTCGGGGTTGTTTTCTTTAAGCGTGAGAAATAAAGCGTTTCAAAAGATTAACATAAGGGCTCTTCTTGTGGCGTGATATAATCATGCGCAAGAAGGGCCTTTAATTTTGTCATTCTGAGGCGAAGCCGAAGAATCTCCTGTGTTTTGTATGTTTATAGAAAATTGGGGAAACTACCATGAATAAATACGTCTGCATCCATGGCCATTTTTATCAGCCGCCGCGCGAGAATCCGTGGCTGGAAGAGGTCGAGGTCCAGGAATCGGCCGCGCCGTATCATGACTGGAACGAGCGCATTTCCGCCGAGTGTTACGCGCGCAACGGTGCATCGCGCATTCTGGACCATCAGGGATATATTACGGAGATCGTCAATAATTATTCCCGGATCAGTTTTAATCTGGGCCCGACATTATTGTCGTGGATGGAAAAGAAAGACCCGGATGCTTACGCGTCTGTCCTGGCGGCTGACCGCCTGAGCATGGAGCTTCATAGCGGCCACGGATCGGCCATGGCGCAGGTCTTCAACCATATGATCATGCCGCTGGCGAATGCCCGCGACAAGCGTACGCAAATTATTTGGGGCATCAAGGATTTTGAGTCGCGGTACAAGCGTATGCCCGAGGGCATGTGGCTCGCCGAAGCGGCCGTCGATACCGAAAGCCTGGATATCATGGCGGAATACGGGATCAAGTTCACGGTCCTGGCCCCGCATCAGGCAAAGCGTGTCAGAAAGCTGTCGGCAGATCCCGTTGAGGATGGTACTGATGCAGAGGCGATCGATCTGCGCCGGCCTTATTTGTGCCGGTTGCCGTCGGGAAGGTCGCTCGCGATCTTCTTTTATGACGGGCCGATCGCGCAGTCGGTGGCGTTCGAGGGGTTACTGCATAATGGCGAGGCTTTTGCCAGCCGGATTCTTGGCGCGTTCGACAAAAAATCAAAAGAAAATCAGCTCGTTCATATCGCGACCGACGGGGAGTCTTACGGGCATCATCACAAGTTCGGAGATATGGCGCTGGCGTATTGTTTGCAGCATATTGAGCATAGCGCCGGGGCCAAGCTGACCGTGTACGGCGAATATCTGGAAAAGAACCCGCCGGAGTATGAGGTCGAGATCGTGGAGAACAGCTCCTGGAGCTGTATCCACGGCATTGAGCGCTGGAGGTCTGATTGCGGCTGCTGCAGCGGCACAAAACCGGGCTGGCATCAAAAGTGGCGCGCGCCGTTGCGCCGTGCGCTCGACTGGCTGCGCGACCGTGCCGCCGCGATGTACGCGCGTGAGATGGGCCAGATCGTCGCCGACCCCTGGGCGCTGCGCGATGCCTACGCTACGGTGATCCTCGACCGGAGCCGGTATAATACGGAAAGGTTCTTGGCTGAGAATATCCCGGGTTCGCCATCTTCTGACACGAAGAATAAAGCCCTGCGCTGCCTTGAAATTCAGCGTAACGCGCTGCTCATGTATACCAGCTGCGGCTGGTTCTTTGACGATATTTCCGGGATCGAGACCGTGCAGATCATCAAGTATGCGGCGCGCGTGATCCAGCTGATCCGTCGGGTGACCAATGAAGACCTGGAGCTCGGGTTCCTCGAGATCCTGGGGCAGGCTAAAAGTAATGTGCCGGAAGCAAATAACGGCGCGCGGATATTCAAGACGTATGTTGAGCCGTCGATCGTGGATATTCTGCGTGTTGGCGCGCACTATGCCATGAGTTCGCTGTATCAGGAATATCCCGAGATCGCGAAGCTCTATTGTTTTTCGGTGCGCCGCAAGGTCTATGACCGGCAGGCGGTTGGGCGCATGGCGCTGGTGGTCGGGCGCGCGGAGATCGTGTCCGAAGTGACGTGGACCGCGTTTGATGTGCATTTTGTGGTCCTGCACCTCGGCGACCATAATTTTATCTGCGGCGTGGATTATTTCAAGGACGAGGCGACCTTCGCGATCATCCGCGACGAGGTCGTCCGCATATTCTCCGACGGAGATGTGCCGCGCGCCATTCAGGTCATCAACCGCTATTTCGGGGCCAAGAACTATTCGCTGTGGCATCTGTTCAAGGAAGAGCAGATGAAGATCCTCGACCAGATCTTTGAGACGACGCTCAAACAGACCGAGGCATCGTTCCGCCAGATCTACGACGAGCACTTTTCGCTTATCCGGATGTTGAACGAACATCGCATGGCGCTGCCCAAGGCGCTCGGGAGCGTGGTCGAGCTGATCCTGAACCGCGATATCGTGCGGATCCTGGAAATGCCCGAGATACCGACGGACAAGCTGCGGAATGTCGTTGATGAGCTTGGCCGCTGGCCGTTCAAGCGCGGCAAGGAAGACCTGGATCGTATCGGCGCCGGGAAGGTCGAGGGGCTGATGCGCCGGCTGTCGCAGGAACCTGATAATGCGGGGCTGATAGAGCATATTGCGGAGCTGATCAGGTTGTTTTTTACATTGCAGCTGCAGCTGGATTTCTAAGCGCCTCAAAACCGCGATCGAGCTCGGAAATGACGTTAATTTGGGCGTTCTAGGCGAATGCTGGCTCGGAGCCGGTAAGAAAGCCGCCAATATCGTGGGTATTTTCCCTGGAACTGGCGTTGGCGGCGGTATTATTATTCACGGGGAATTCCTGACCGGGGCACAAGGCGCAGCCGCCGAGATCGGCCATATGCAGATCGACCCCAACGGCCCTCTCTGCACCTGCGGCAACACAGGCTGCCTCGAAGCCTCAGCCGGACGCTGGGCCATTGAACGCGATATTTGCGCCGCGCTTAAATCCGGGGAAAAATCCCTGATCACGAAGATCGCGGGCAACAATATCCAGCAGATCAAAAGCAGTATGCTCGCCAAAGCGCTGACAGCCAAAGACCCTCTCGTCACACGCATTATGACGCAGGCGGCCAACGCCATCGGGCGCGCCTGTGTGTCGCTCAATCACATCTTTAACCCGGACATGTTCCTTTTTGGCGGCGGGGTGATCGAGGCGTGCGGAGACATGATCCTCAATACCGCGGAAAAAGCCCTGAAGAACGACCCATTCTTTAAACAGCTGAAAACGCCGCGCGTTGTCGCGTCCAAACTCGGCGACGACGCGACCATGCTTGGCGCCGCGGCCATGGCCATCAAAAAAACGCATACACTTGGGAAGATTTCGCTGTATCCGACACTGCGCCTGTCTCCGTCGAAGAAACCGCTCGTCAAAGGCAAGGTTATTTCAAAAACATCGTTCCTGCGCGCCGACGGCAAGCTGAAAGAGCCCAAAGAAACGCTATCCGGAAAAATCGGCCAGAATGAGATCGAAGACCTGATCCGCAAAAGCCCGGATGTACTTTGGATCGCGGCCCGATCGCCCAAAACGATCACCCTCACGCCAAAAGCTAACGGCGTGCTCAAAAAGAAAAAGATCGCCTGCGCGATCCTGCCAACCGCCAAAGCGCTCGCCGCCTATAACGCATCGACCGACCGCAAAGCGATCCTGTTTTATCTGTGACCTAAGACACGCAAAAGAACCGCGCCTTAACATTCCACACGGCGTTAAAAAGGTCGGTTTTACGCACAGCATAGTCCAGCTCGGCGGCACACGGGTCTTTGGAAACAAGCCCGACCTCGACCATCTCTCCCTTATCTTCGATCTTAAGGCCTGAAACAAGGCCGCGGTGGGAACGATCAAGCCCGTCGGAAAGCCGGACGAACGACGCCAGGGCGCTGATGAGTTTCTGATCTTCGGGCGAGCAATCAATATAATATTTATGCTGCGGGGCCGGCAGCGCCCGCCGGTGATAGCGCGCGATCAGCGCCACGATCACGCGTTCCCTGGGGCCGAACGGAAGGTCCGGCGAGATCAGGATCATGTCGCGCGCGGCTTTATGATGGCAATCCGCCCCGGCGGAAAATCCGATATCGTGCAACAACGCCCCTGATTGCAAAAGAAGCCGTTCTTTCGCGCCCAGCTTATGCCGCTCCGTCAGCGCGTCAAAAAATGACAATGCATGCCGCGCAACCGCCATGGCATGATTCTTTTCATATCGGCACTTTTCCGCAAACGCGATAACCGCATTGATCATAATAGGGACACACTATTTTATGAGAACAATCAGAACAAACGGAACAAAAATAGTGTGTCCCGTTTAAGATGAGAATTGATCGAGCTTAAGCCACAGCTTACGCGCCTTGAGCTCAGCCCAGAGAGCGACGAATTCTCCGAACGCCGCCGTACGCGCCTGCTCGCACTCCTTGCGCAGAAAACGCAAGGCCTCACAAAAACGATTGCCGCGCCCGGCGCTCTCGCGCAGGACATCAAGCAGTTTAAGCCACACATCGTAATTATGCACTTCGCCGAGCGAACGCTGGACCTTCATCGCCTCTTCGGCGTAACGCGTCAGCTTCTTGCCGTACAGGCCGGATAAATTCTCGATCGTATACCGCAGATTCTTCGCCGCGATGCGCATTTCATGGAGCTCACGTTCCCGGCGAGGTTTCTTCACATACGGCTCCCAGCGCAGCATCTTTTCAAGCCGCACGGTAATGCGGTTGCGCGCCCATTCGTCAAGCGTGATATCGCCTTCAGCCAACAACGGCTTTAATTTCGAAATGCGGCGGAACAACTGCTCACGCTTCGCGCGGTCGAGCGCTTTCATGATCTTGGGCTGAACCTCTGCGCGATCCTCATGCAATTCTTCGGCAATTTCACCAATGCCTTTGGCATACGGCTTAGAACGGTCGAACGAGGCCACCGCGTCGAGAAATCCGGCTTTTGTATCAATATCGCGCGCATACCCCAACAGGCTTAACAGAGCCTTGATACCGTTTAACGCCGGATCAAGTTCGCGGCGGCTGAGCACATCCCGCAGATCCGCAAGCGCGCTCTTTAAGCGGCGCAACGCCACGCGCATCCGGTGCAGGGCTTCCATATCCGTGCCCTTGCGCACCGCAGCCCATTCCTTCTCAACAGCCTTCACATGCCCCGAAATGATCGTCTTGAAAAATTCCTGGTCATCCATCAGATTAAATATTTCCTTAAAAATGTTTCCTGTGCACTTACCCTGTCTTCCGGCGCTTTCAGGAACGCGTATGTCCGCTGGGGCAAAAGGCGCCGGGCCTTCTGATTATCCTTCCAGCACGCATCCAGAATGCCGCGTAACTCTTCTTTAAGATTATTCTGCTGGATCTCGAACAAAAGCTCGATGCGCTTGTCGAAATTCCGGCGCATCCAGTCGGCCGACGAAAGAAAAACACGATAGTCGGAATTATTGTTAAAAAAGAAGATCCTCGAATGCTCGAGGAACCGCCCCACAATACTTTTCACGGTGATATTCTCGCTCAGCCCCGGCACGCCCGGGATCAAAATGCAGATGCCCCGGACCAGCAGCTGGATCTTGACGCCTTCGCACGACGCTTCATACAGCTTGGCCACGATCTTCGGGTCTTCGAGCGAATTCATTTTGGCAAAAATAAACCCGTTCTTGTGCTCTTTCTCGAGCGCGATCTCGCGGTCAATAAGCTCGATAAAATATTCCCGCATATCATACGGCGCCGAGATCACACGCTTCCAGCGCGCGGGCTGGGAATACCCGGTAATGACGTTGAACACGTCCGAAATGTCGCGCGCAAAATCATCGTTCGCCGTAAAAAACCCGACATCCGTGTACACGCGCGCCGTCTTCTCATTATAATTTCCCGTGGACAAATGCACATACCGGCGTGTGCGGCCCTCTTCGCGGCGGACGATCAACAGGATCTTGGAATGGATCTTCATGCCTGGAATGCCATAGATCACATGGCATCCGGCCTCTTCGAGCTGGCGCGCCCAGCTGATATTACGCTCCTCGTCGAAGCGCGCCTTGATCTCCACAAGCACGGTCACCTGTTTCTTGTTTTTCGCAGCCGCCTTGAGCGACGTAATGACCTCGGAATCTTCGCTCGCCCGGTACAGCGTCATCTTGATCGCCAGGACATCCGGATCCGTTGCCGCCGTCTTTAGCAGGTCGAGCGTCGGCTGAAACGACTGATACGGCACATGCAAAATAAAATCACCTTCCTGAATACGCGCAAAGATATTCTCATACGCCATTTTTGGCGCAACATGGATCGGATAAAAGAGTTTCGGCTCCTGCACCTGATTAGCCAGATAAAACAAGAATGTCAGGTCGAGCTCGCCCGACATAAGCAGGGCTTCTTCCGCCGGAAAAACCAACGCCTCGGTCAAAGATGCCTTTAACGCTTCGGAACAATCCTTCTCCACCCACAACGACACCACTTTGGCGCGCGGGCGTTTCTTGATCTCCTCTTCGATCGACATAAGAAGATTCGGCGACAGCTCTTCGTCCACAGACAACTCGCCGTCCCGGATGACCCGAAACAACGACGCCCCCGTGATCTCATACCCGCGAAAAAACGCTTTCAGGTTGTCGCGCAGCACTTCATCGATCAGGATAAATTCATACCCATCCCGCTCCGACGGAAGCTTAAGAAGCCGCGGGATATTCCCAGGCACCGGGATCACCGCGAGAAGAAGCTCATCCTTCTTCTGAATATGCACCGCGAAAGAAATTGTTTTGGAAGCCAGCACCGGGAACGGATGGCCCTGGTCCACCGCCATGGGCGTGATCACAGGATAGAGCGAGTTGTCAAAGAAGCGCTTCACATACTTCTGCTGGTCGGGATTAAGGTCCGCGATCCGGCGCAGCACGATCTTTTCCTTGGCCAGCGCCGGCTTTAATTTCGACTCGTAGATCTTATAGGCTTTATGAACATGCTCCTCCACACGCTCGCGCACCTGGCGGTACACGTCCTGCGGATAATACCCGTACGCATCCTGACGATTATAATTCGCGTCGAGCAGGCGCTTCAGGCCTGACATACGCACCATCAAGAACTCGTCGAGATTATTCATGGCGATCGCAATAAAACGCGCGCGCTCAAGAAGCGGATTCTCTTTCTCCTCGGATTCTTCGAGCACGCGCTCATTGAACGACAGCCAGCTTAAATCCCGGTGGATATATTTATCTTTATCTTCAAGCGGTTGTTTAGTCATCAGAAGTTTTCATTGATCACCAGTTTAATACGGCTGCCCGTGATCTTCTCGAACAGGTCTTTCTTTTCCATGAAATCGTTGCGTTCCAGAAGAAAGTTCTCCTTGGAATCGATCTGCAGGGTGATATCGTCGGTCTTGCCGTTCAAGACCTGCAACAGCTTGGCCTTCTGGCGGTGCGAATGGTCAAGCGCGTTGGCAATGCGAAGGATCGCCGCAAGTTTCTGCACCGTGATCTGCTTTTCCTCAGAAAGGCTGTTGTAAACCAGATGCGACTTGGCCGGCTCGCCTCGGCGATGATACCGCGCGACACTCGCGATCATGCGGATCTCGTCGTCGGTTAGGCGAAACAGATTCAGCGAATTTATAATGTATTCCGAATGCTTGTGGTGCGAGCGGTTCGAAATGAATTTCCCGATATCGTGCAGGTACGCCGCGAGGACCAGGTACAGCATGTCTTTTTCCTCAAGGCCGAGCTGGTCCGACAACCCGTCGAAGAGCACGCGCACAAGATGCGCGGTATGCTTGGCGTGGTCCAGGTCGACATTGTACTGCTCGCAGATCGCGTGCACGACGGACAAAAGCTGGTTCGTCTTGTTATACCGGCGCGTGAGCTCCAGCCCCAGCACCTTGTTGGCCAACACCGCTTCAGCCAAAGACGTTTCCAGGATATACACATGCGGATTCTGCGTGATCGCAAAGAACATCTTGAGGATGATCATGTACGGCAAAAGCGCGTCGGCATTCTCGACGGGCATATCGTAATCGTGCGCGATCTCCTCGTTCGTCTTGCCGGCGAGCGTTTCAATGATCGACTCGACATCCTTGACACCGAACTGGAAGAAATTGGTCGCGACCTTCTTGTTCGGCAGGATCGCCCGCAGGTATTCCTGGTTTTCATCAATGAGAAAAATATCGTCGATATGCGTGCGCGGCATACGGCGGCGAAAGAACGCGAATTCGTTCTCGATATACTCGGCGATCGCATCCGACGTGTCTTCCATGCTGCCGCCAAGCTTGGCCATGATCTGCTTAAAACGCAGCGCACCGAGCGCAAGCCCGAGGTTCATGACCGTAAACCCTTTTTTTAAGAGCGAAATATCCACGCTCCCGGCGCCCATTTCACAAATGAGCAGGTTCTTATTATGGACCGGATATGTGTCTTTCAACTTGTGGGAAATATACGCGTCAATGTAATAGACAATATCGCCGACGTTCAGGACCTCGATCTCGAACCCGGTCTTGCGGCGCACGGTATCCAGGAAAATGTTGCGGTTCGTAGCTTCCCGGACCGCGGTCGTCGCGATCACAAAGACCTGGGTCACATTATATTCTTTAAGGACTTTTTTATACTTCTCAAGGGTCGTGATCGTGAGATTGATGAGCTCCTGCGAGATCGCGCCCTTAAGGAACGTCGAGCGCCCGACGGGAACGATATTCTTAAGCGACTCGAGGATCATGATGTCCCCGTCAACAGGCTCGCCGATAAGAAGCTTGATCGAATTGGA
>JADFWS010000025.1 GCA_015234065.1 Candidatus Omnitrophota bacterium | reverse complement strand
TTCATTCTCGCCGGATGAACAGCCGATCATTCGGAATATGGTGTGTGAATCGTTGCGCGGGGTCGTTTGTCAGCAGCTCATTCCGAAACTTGACGGGACCGGGCTGGTCCCCGCGTATGAGGTTTTGATCATGACCTCTGCGGTGTCGGCGCTCATCAAGGGTGACCGGACACGCCAGTTGAATAATGTGATCGCGACGGGTAAGGGAAGCGGGATGGTCTTGTTTGATAATGATCTTCAGGAATTGGTGCAGAAGAGGCTCATCAGCGGCTATGAAGCTTATCGCCGAGCGGTTAATCCGGTCACGTTTGCGCAGTACGCTAATGAGCGCCCCGTTATGCAGGGAGGGCTCAATGCCTAAATTAGACCGGCTTTTCAGGATCTTGATGGAGCACAAGGCGTCGGACCTGCATCTGGAAGAGTGGCAGAAGCCTAAAATGCGCCTGCATGGGGCGATCCGGGAAATCCCCGGGGAAGATGTATTGACGCACGCGATGATCCTAGAACTTCTTTCTGAGATCGTGGACGAGGGCGGATGGGAACGGTTTAAAAAGACCGGGGATATTGATTTTGCGTATTCCATGGGGCATGATGCGCGCTTTCGTGCGAATTATTACCGGCAGTTTTACGGGCTTGGAGCGGTATTTCGCCATATTCCGTCGAAAATTGTTCCGCTGGAGAAACTTGATATGCCGGACACGATGAAAACGTTCGGTGAGTTCCAGTCCGGCCTTGTTCTTATTACAGGACCGACCGGGAGTGTAAAATCAACGACGCTGGCGTCGGTCATCGATTATATTAACCGGCACAAGGTCAAGAAGATCATCACGATCGAAGAGCCGGTCGAGTTTATCCATACGAGTCAAAAAAGCATGATGATCCATCGCGAAGTTGGGCTCGATACGGAGTCATTCGCGAGCGGGTTGAAGAGTGCGATCAAAAGCGACGCAGAGATCATTTTGGTCGGTGAAATGCGCGACCGTGAGACGATCATGCTGGCGCTGACGGCGGCGCAGATGGGTATTCTTGTGTTCGGCACTTTGCATACGAATTCCGCGGCCAAGACCATTGACCGCATTATCGATGTTTTTCCCATGGATCAGAAAAATCAGATCAGGACGGTTCTTGCCAACACGCTGCAGGGTGCCGTATCGCAGCAGCTGCTGAAGAGTGCGGACGGGTCTCGGCGCTGGGTGGCGTATGAGATCCTCCTGAGGAGCTCGGCGCTTGGCCCGATTATTACAGAAGGGGATGTATCGAAATTGACATCCGAAATGCAGACGAATCGTGCTAAAGGCATGATCCTGATGGATGATTGTCTGCTTGAGCTGGTGAAGCAGGGGCGTGTCACAAAAGATGATGCTTTTATGAAGGCGGTGAATAAAGCTGGCTTTATGGCGCGTCTGGGAGTGGGGCCGGCCATGGTGTAAGGAAGGGCGTTCTTGTTTGACTAATAAAAAGGTTGAACGATAACAATACAAGGAGGTTTATTATGGCTCGAAATTCTGTCCGCTGGCTCATGAGACCTATTGCACATTGCAAATCTGGCTGCGCAACGTTGTCCCGGGCATGACGATAAACGGCCCGACAAAAAAACAATTATTTTATTAAAATGCAGGTTGTCTGAAAAAGATGGCCTGCTTTTTTTATTTGAAACTTTTGTTCCGCCGTCATTGTCTAATCAAGTGAAGGGCATAACACGGGAGGAGATATATGCATACGATCGGGTTTAATAAGGCGGTGTTTGGGGTTTGTTTACTGGCAGGGTTTTGTTTGGCATATCCATCCCCGGCGCATGCGTGGTGGGATGAGGGGCGCTCGCGCCATGAATATCCGCATTACCGGGAATATCCTTATGGCAGGCTTTCGGTGGAATTACCGAAAGGCTTTATTTCCGTGGGGTTTGGAGGGGTCAGTTATTTCTATTCTTCCGGGACGTTTTATCAGGAGCATGAACGCAGGTACATCGTTGTCCCACCGCCGGCTGGAGTTGTGGTGGCGGGTATTCCGGACGGATATCATCAGGTCGTGATCGACGGGGTTTTGTATTACACGTATAACGGCGTTTATTACACCCGTATGCCGCGGGGGTATCAGGTCATTGAACCGCCGGCGACCGTGGTGGTCGGGCCAACAACCGTGGTGTCGAATGTTGCGGTAAATAATCCCAGGGAAGAATTTACAGTGAATATTCCTAATACACAGGGCGGGTATACGTCGGTTGTGATCAAGCCTTCTGGAAGTGGTTTTGTTGGGCCGCAGGGGGAGTTTTATGCGGAATTCCCGAAGGTATCTCAGCTTAAAGTGATGTACGGAAAATAAAAAGAAGCGTATTGTTTTAACCATATCGGAGGATAATAAAAAGAAATTATTTCAATCGATAAGGCACGGGGAGCAATGCTTTTGGACTTTGCAGAGATCTATCATCAGTATTCGGGCATGGTGTATCGTGTGGCACTGCGGATGACTGGCCGTGTGGAAGAGGCCGAGGAAGTGACCCAGGATGTGTTTTTGTCGGTTCATCGGCATCTGGGGGCGTTTTCGGGAAAGTCAACGATCAAGACCTGGGTGTACCGGATCGCCGTTAACTGTTCTTTGAATGCTATTAAAAAAGCAGGCCGGAAACGCCCGGAAGTCCGGATGGAAGAAGGGTTTGACGCGCCGGACAGCCGTCAGGATGTTCATGAAGCTGTTGAAAAAGAGGCGGCGGAAGAAAAGATCCAGGCTCTGTTAAATGAGGTAAGCGAGGATGAGCGGGCTTGCCTGCTTCTGCGGGCGCAGGAAGGCTTAAGTTACGAAGATATTGCCCGCAGTTTGGGTGTAAATATTAATACAGTGAAGACCCGGATCAGGAGGGCACGCGAAACAATGATCGCCGCGTACCAGAATAAAAGAGGAAAGATATGAATTGTCAGGATGTTAAGAACAGGGTGTTGAGCGCTGAAAAGATTTTTCTTGGGCCGGATATGGCCGGACATTTGGCTCAATGTTCTGAATGCCGTGATTATGTTGCCGCGGCTCAGGCGATAGAGGCTGTATTTAAGAATGCCGCATCTTTAGAAGCTCCGGGATCTCTATGGCAGAAGGTCATGGCTGCGGTTGAAGAGCGTCCGTTGTCGTTTCAGGAAAAAGTCGGCGCATGGTGGGAGGAAGTCCTTTTGGGATTCAGGCCGTATGTCGTGGGCGGAAGTTTTGCGGCGGCCATGATGGTGATGATCCTGTTTTTAACACCCGGGATATTGTTTCAGAGTGCAAGCAGCGCGGCATCTGATAAAGAGGAAGTCGTGGCTCTGGCGTATATGGGAGACAATGAGCCGGCGCTGGTTGTCGAAGATGTGGCCCAGGGAACAATGGCAGAACATTTAATTTAACAAAGGAGCGGATTATGAAAAACAGATTATGGATTTTAGGGGTCATGGTGGTGTCAATGTTTTGCGTAGCGCCGTCTGCGATGGCCGCGGACAAGGAAAAAGGCGACAAAGAAAAGCCGAAGATGGAAGAGCATTTTAAAGACATGGATAAGAATCTTGGGCTTTCGCCGGATCAGGCCACAAAAATGAAAGCGCTGCGCGAAGATTTTCGCGCCAAAGTGAAGCCGTTACGCGAGCAGTTAACAGCAAAACGTGAAGCCCTTCGTCAGGAAATGGATGGCGCCAGTCCTGATCGTGCCAAGGTGGATGCTTTGTTAAAAGAAACAAACGATCTTCAGGGGCAGGTCTCAACGCTCCGGATAGACCAGATGTTCAAGACGCGCGCGATCTTAACGCCTGAACAGAGCCAGAAGCTTCGTGAGTTTCACGAGAAGCATAAAAAAGAAATGAAGGGGCGTTTTGGTAAGGGCGGGGCAAAGCATGGGGCAGAAGGCGGTCCGGGTAATGAGGCTGAAGAGCATGGGGAAGGCCTGTAACAATGAAGAAGTTTGCGCTGTTTTTATTGATCGGAGTTGTTGGTACGGCACCGGCATTTGCTGATGGGGCTTTGTCATGGCAGGATTGCGTGACAGAGGCCCGTCAGCATAACCCGGACCTTGTTTCAGCGAAAGAAAAGCTTCATGGGGCCCAGGCAGAAAAGGCCGTGACCCGAAGCGGCATTCTTCCGCAGGTCTCGACCAATGCCAGCACGAGTACGGATAAAGCAGAGGACCGGGATAAAACAAAAACATATTCATACGGGGTGACCGCGAAGCAGTTGCTTTTCGACGGGTTTAAATCTGTGTACGACCTGTCATCCGCAGATCAGAACATCAAAGCCGCAGCGTATAATTATGAGATAACATCGTCTAATGTCCGGTTGAATTTATGGTCTGCGTATGTCGGCCTTTTATACGCGCAGGAATCATTGAACGTGACCAAAGATATTGTGGCCCGGCGGAAACAGAATTTAGACCTTGTTCAGTTGCAGTATGATGGCGGCAAAGAACACAAAGGATCGTTGCTGACCGCAAAAGCCAATCTGGCCCAGGCACAGTTTGAGGTTGAGCAGGCAGCGCGTAATGTTGAGCTGTATCAGCGCCGTCTGCATAAACAGCTTGGCCGGGAGAATTTTACGCCGATCACGGCATCCGGAGATTTGATCATCAGGGATATTGATACAGAGAAGCCTGTGTTTGAAACGCTTGTGGATGCAACGCCGCTGTTAAAACAGCTTGTGGCTGAGAAAGAATCTGCCCGGCTTGGCCTCAAATCGTCGCAAGCGGCGCTTTTCCCAGAGGTGTACGCGAATGCGTCAGCCGGGAAGTCAGATAATGTATGGCCGCCGCAGGCTCGAAGCTGGTCCGCAGGGTTTAGCGTTAGTTTTCCGATCTTTCAAGGCGGGTTGCAGCAGGCCGGGATCAGCAAGGCACGCGCCGGTTTTGAGCAGGCCAAGGCAGATATGCGCAGCGGCCGTGATGGGGTTATCCTGACATTGGCAGAAACCTGGACGCAGTGGCAGGACGCGGTGGCCCAGGCCAGGATACAGGAGCAGTTCCTTGAGGCGTCGCGTGAACGCGCCCGGATCACCGAGGCGCAGTATTCATCGGGGTTGTCTACATTTAATGATTGGTCGCTGATCGAAGATGCGCTTGTCAGCAATGAAAAAGCTGTGTTGCAGGCCAAGGCATCAGCATTTACATCTGAGGCCAGTTGGCTTCAGGCAAAAGGGGAGACGCTCGATGAGTAAGAGATATGTGATCATAGGAATACTGGCGGTTCTGGCAGCTGGCGGGATATGGTTTTTCTTCGGGCAGGGGAAAAAGGATGCCCCGGCATTCAAGGAAATAAAACCTGTGTATGGCCACATTGAGAATTCGATCTCTGCCACGGGCACCGTTCAGCCGCAAAACCGGCTGGAAGTCAAACCGCCCATCGGCGGAAGGATCGAAAAGATCATGGTTGAAGAAGGGCAGAAGGTCAGGACAGGCGATATTCTGGCGCTGATGAGTTCAACGGACCGGGCCACGATCCTGGATGCCGCGCGCCTTCAAGGCGCGGATAATTTAAAGAATTGGGAAGACGTGTATAAGCCGACACCGCTTTTGGCGCCGATCGACGGAGATGTGATCGTCAAAAGCGTTCAGCCGGGGCAGATTGTTGGCACAGGGGATGATGTCGTTGTTCTTTCGGATCGTTTGATCGTCCAGGCACAGGTTGATGAGACAGATATTGGGAAGGTTAAGCTGGGCCAGGATGCCGTGATCAGCCTCGATGCGTATCCCGGCCAGGAAGTTCATGGCAAGGTGGACCATGTTTATTATGAATCGGTCATTACGAATAATGTGACGATTTATAAGGTGGATATCCTTCCGGATCAGGTGCCGGACTTTTTCAGGTCTGGGATGAGTGCCAATGTGCGGATCATTCAGGTGAGCCGGGATCATGTGCTCCTTATTCCAATGAATGCTTTAAAAGAGGGCAAGGATGCGAGTTTTGTTTTTATTCGGGAGCCTGGCGAAAAACGGCCGACGCGTACCGAGGTTCAGGCCGGGATCAGGGATGAGGTCAATGTTGAAATTGTCGCAGGGGTCAAAGCCGACGATGTGATTTTGGTAAAGGCGGCCAATTATACCGGGAAAAAAGGCGGGCCAGCCAAGACAAGCCCGTTCATGCCAACACCGGGCGGCGGACGGGGCCATTAAGATGATCGAACTTAAGAATGTCAGTAAGACATATAAGATGGGCCATGAGGATGTGCGTGCGCTCAGGGATGTCTCGGTCAAGATCGAGGCCGGGGAATTCGTGGCGATCATGGGGCCGTCGGGTTCCGGGAAATCGACCATGCTCCATATTCTTGGTTTTCTGGACCGCCCGGGCACAGGATCCTATCTTTTGAACGGCCGGGATATCAGTACGCTGGATGATGACAAGCTGGCTATCCTGCGCAATCAAGTCGCGGGATTTGTGTTTCAGCAGTTTCATCTTCTTCCCAGGATCACGGCTGCCGATAATGTTGCGTTGCCGCTGACATATGCGGGCCAGCAGCATTTGAAATCCAGGGCGCTGGATAAACTTAAAAGCGTAGGGCTTGGCAGCCGGGCAACGCATCAGCCGAATGAACTTTCCGGTGGAGAGCGCCAGCGGGTCGCGATCGCGCGTTCTTTGGTCAATGAACCGCTGATCATTTTTGCCGATGAGCCGACAGGGAATCTGGATACAAAAAGTGAAACCGAGATCGTCGGTATCTTAAAGAAGTTGAATGCCGAAGGAAAGACGATCATTTTGGTCACGCATGAACGTGAGGTCGCGGAACATGCGAAAAGAATCATTACCATGCGTGACGGGTGCATTGTGTCCGATGAGGTTAAAAGTGCCACAGCATCCGTGGCCATGGACATGTCCTCTGTGGACAAAGCGTTGTCGGCATCGTATCGCAGTACGGCAAAAGCGGAGCTTACGGATCATATTCGTCAGTCCATTCATGCTATCTTTTCAAACAAACTTCGGTCCTTGTTATCAATGTTGGGTATTTTGATCGGTGTGGCGGCGGTGATCGCCATGCTGGCGCTGGGAGAAGGCGCCCGCGAATCCATTGCACAGAGGCTGGCGTCGTTGGGATCCAATCTTCTTTCTGTCCGTCCGGGTTCGGCGCGCCTGCATGGCGTGTCTCTTGAGTCCGGGGCGGTGACACGTTTTACTATTCAGGATGCGGATGCTTTGGCCAGGATCCCCGGGGTTCGGCGCACATCGTCCAGCGTCCGTGCGCGTGCGCAGGTTGTTGGGGGCAGTAAGAATTGGAATACGCAGATCCAGGGAGTGGGTGTGGATTTTGCTGAAATGCACGCGGCTGTTCCGATCGTTGGAAGGTTTTTTTCCGCGGATGAAACAACCCGGCGGGAACGCGTGGCGGTCATCGGGCTTACCGTAGCAACACAACTTTTTGGGAATGACAATCCTGTCGGGCAGGATGTCAAGATCAACCGGGTTCCGTTCAAGGTGATCGGCGTCCTTCCTGAAAAAGGGGCGTCCGGCTGGAATGATGAGGACGATGTGGTGGATATCCCGGTTACGACCGCGATGTACCGCCTTATGGGAAAGAAATATATTGATTCAATCGATGTTGAAGCCACAGATGCCGCTGTCATGGATGCAGCACAGCAGGCGATGCAGGATATGATCGTTAAGCGCAAGAAGCTTGATAAAAACAATGAAGATTCTTTTCAGATCCGCAATATGGCGGATATCAAAGCTACCCTGGAAAGTACGACGCAGACCATGACCATGCTGTTGGGGTCTATTGCTGCGATCTCGCTGCTTGTGGGCGGAATCGGGATCATGAATATTATGCTGGTGTCGGTTACGGAGCGCACACGGGAGATCGGGCTTCGCAAGGCTATCGGTGCGCGCAGGTCAGATATTATCAAGCAGTTTTTGATCGAAGCGGTCCTGATGACGGTCGTGGGCGGGCTTATCGGGATCGTGGTGGGGGTGGGTGCCGCTACGCTTCTGTCTGTCTTTGCCGGATGGGCCGTTAAGGTTTCTATTATTTCCATTGTTATGGCCACAACCTTTTCCGTGGCTGTGGGCATTATATTCGGCTTAAAGCCGGCGATCCAGGCTTCAAATCTAAATCCCATCGAAGCGCTGCGTTACGAGTAAGGGGCGGTTTATGGGCCGCCGCTTACAACTTCATTAAAAATCATTTCGCATATTATAAAATCTACATATAATATTGGGCGTTCATGTTTTTTAAGAGCAAAAATGGATTCCGAAGGGAAATTTTGGAGAGATGCCAGAGTGGCCGAACGGGGCGGTCTCGAAAACCGTTGTGTCCTTTATTGGATACCCAGGGTTCGAATCCCTGTCTCTCCGTATTTTTTGTTAAACGATAATGGATTCGAAAGAGCCCCGCTGGACGCAAAGCGTCCTATAGGCGGGGCGAATGGCCGACCCGGAGCCCGAAGGGCGGAGGGCGCCGAATCCCTGTCTCTCCGTATTTTTTTGTTGGTGGACAGGGATACAATGTTGAGCCTTGCCGGGTGCGACGAATAAAAGTTTTTTCAGCAACGTTATTGAACAGCGCTTATGGCTAAAGAATTTGATATCCAGGCCCTGAATACAACGATCATTGGCGTGGTCGAGGAGACGTTCGGGCGGTTGCTCAAGGTCAAGTTCACGTCGGAACCAGTGGCTGTGCAGCGAGAGATCGTTGAGTATAACAGCCGCATGCGCGTTTTCCCCATGGAAAAGTTTAACGGGCCGGTGTATGTGTCCGTGATCAATTTTTATCTTTCCACGCCGGATCTTAATGCGGGTAAGGCGATCGGGACATTTGTCTTCTTTGTCAAAGAGGACGTGGCCGATAAATTGTTGAAAGCGTTTGGCGTCCGCCTTGGCGAGTCGGATAATGAAGACCTGTTGATGGATAATTGCGGCGAGTTTTGCAATATTCTCGCGGGCAGTATTAAGAACGAACTTGCCAACCTCGGGTATGTTGACCTGACACTATCCGCGCCTTCCAAATACAAGAGCAGCATTCCTGAAGGCGTTCAATTCGATTATAATTTGTATCAAAAACAGGATATTTCTTTCAGTTTCTGGAATCAGAAATGCATTGCCATTGAAGCGTGTATGGGGCAAGTTCCTTTAAAGGGAAAATAACGTTGAGGAGCGCCTGATGTCGATCTTTTATGACCCGCATACCAGAAGGCCCCAGGTCTGGACGTATGCTGTTTTTATTCTTATCACTTTGGGTATTTGCATTGTCATTTATAATTACGGAATGAAGGCGGCAGATCAAAAAGGCGTGGCCTCTAATCAGGATGCTGAGAAACAGGAATAAAAGGAGAAAACATGCGAACACCGGGCAATAAGATTTTAGCAGGCATTATGGCAGGAATTCTTTTCATGGGCTTTGCCCTTCCGGCACAGGCGCAAGTGACGCTGGATGATGTGCTGAAAAGGGTTGAAGCTCTTGAGAAAGAAAACGCGGAACTTAAGGCGGAAGTCCAAAGCATGAAGGCGACGCAGGTGTCGGCGGCGGATATTCAGAAAGCCACGACGGCCGCGGTTGCATCTGCGACAGCCGCGTCGGCCCCAACAGGCAATTTTGTGAAAACAAAATATGGTGTTGAGCTTTATGGTATCGTGATCGCGACCGCCGCGTACGACCAGGCTAATGCCGGGTCCGGACAGGTGTTCAATGGCACAACAACGATCTACAATGCGCCGCATCAGAACGCTGTCGCAGGAACGGATGTGAACGCCAAGCATCATGACCTGTTGCGTGCGTCTGCGCAGGACTCGCGCCTTGGGTTGAATTTTTCAGGTCCGGCGATGGACAGCGGTGCCAAGCTCACTGGAAAACTGGAAATGGATTTCGCGGCGAACACGAGCGGGTTCATTAAAGGTGATAATAGCACGACCGGTTCTACCGGCAACCTTACGGGCAGCGGCGTATATATGCCCCGCCTTCGTTTGGGGTATTTGTCGTATGATCAGGACAAGTGGGGCGTTACAGCCGGGCAGAACTGGGATTTCTTTTCCCAGGTCAAGCCGGATATGTTAAATGCGGCGAATCTCTGGCGTGCCGGTTCTTTCGGTTATCGTCATCCTGAAGTGTATTTGACCAATCGCTGGGGCGAGTTTCTGGCCGGGAAATGGACAACCCAGGTGGGTGCGCTCGACTCGGAGGATCCTGATCAGCAGAACAGCGCGACACCTGTGGCAGGTGCGGCGCTTAAGTATGAAACAAAGATCTTCGGCGTGGCCTCCGCAATCGCTATCGGCGGATTTTACGGTAAGGATTCTCTTGATACGGCGACGGCGTATGGCAGTCACACAGTGCCGATCTATGGCACGGTTGTGGGCATGACGTTGAAATTTACGGATTGGCTGGCCTTCAAAACGCAGGGATTCTCCGGTTCCAAGGTCAATCAGTTCATGGGCGGGCCAGGAAGCTCGACGACGCTTAATTTGGGCTTAAATGACTCGACGGGTACGAATGTCAATGGTACGACGAGTACAAAAGGCCTGCGTGACATGGGCGGATTTGTGCAGTTGACGTATAATCCGGTGGCCAAAATTGAAACGAATTTTGGTGCTGGTATTGATAGTATCAACGGAGATGCGTATATCCTTACCGCAGACCAGCAATACCTCTGGAAAGCGAACAGGTCGTATTATTCCAATATCAAGTATAGCCTGACCAAGGACGTTCTGGTGGGCCTGGAATATCAGAATTTCAATACCAACTGGCTTGACGGTATGAAAAGTACAGATAACCGCGTACAGTCTTCGGTTATCTACAAGTTCTGATCGTTGAGTTAAAGCAGGGGTGGGAGCGCGCCGCCCCTGCATAAATATTAGAATGTATCGCCTATGAACCATGCTGTTCTTCTTATTTCCTGCCCTGATCAGAAAGGCATCACCGCGTCGGTCACGGATTTTGTATTCCGCCGCGGCGGGAACATTGTTCATGCAGACCAGCACACGGATGCGGATGCCGGCATTTTTTTCATGCGGATGGAGTGGGAGATGGCAGGTTTTGCTGTCCCGCGTGAAAAGATCACAGAAGAATTTTGTGCGGTATCGCAAGCGTTTAACATGACGTGGTCCTTGTATTTCTTGGATGAAAAGCCAAAGGTGGCGATCTTTGTGTCGCGTCAGCTGCACTGCCTGCATGATCTTTTATTCCGTTACAAGTCGGGACAGCTGCCGTGTTCGATCGACCTTATTGTGAGTAATCACAGGGATGCAGAGCCATTGGCGCTGCAAGCGGGGATCGAATTCTGTTATATGCCTGTGACGCCACAGACCAAGCAGGAGCAGGAAGCGCATCAGCATGCGCTTTTAAAGGCAAAAGGGATCGAGGTTCTGGTCCTGGCCCGGTATCATCAGATCCTGACGCCTGAATTTGTCCGTCAGTATGAGAATCGGATCATTAATATCCATCATTCGTTCCTGCCGGCGTTTGTCGGCGGGAATCCATATGCCCAGGCGTACCGCAAAGGTGTCAAGATCATAGGGGCAACGAGCCATTATGTGATCGAAGAGCTTGACGGTGGGCCCATCATTGAGCAGGACACGGTCCGTATCGACCATCGGCATTCTATTCAGGACCTTGTTGAGGCCGGGCAGGACCTTGAGCGCATGGTATTGTACAGGGCGCTGCGCTGGCATCTGGAACGGAAAGTGCTTTCGTACGGCAATAAGACGGTTGTGTTTGATTGATCCTTTAAAACAGGGCGATGGGATGTGATATGATCATTAATATGCAAAAGATCAAGCTGCAGTCTTTTGAAAATTCTTCGATCCTTCTTAAATTCCATATTTTCTTTGTGGTATTAAGCCTTATTCCGCTGGGTGTTCTCATGTTCCTGTATACGGAACTGCAGGACGGCGGGTCAATCACGGTTTCTCTCGATCAGTTGAATATTGCGCTTATTATTGTGGTCGTCGGCATTATCAGCGGATACATTGCGATGCGCATGATGCTCAATAACGTGATCGATGTGACAAGGACGAGCGCGGAGCATCTGCGTCGCGTGATGGGCCCCGAAAAGATCCAGGAATTCCTCAAAGGCGATGAGAACGAGATCGCGGTCCTGACACGCACGTTCCGGGAGATCACGTCCCGGTTAGAGGAGAATGTCACCAATCTCGAAATGACCAAAAAGACCCTCCAGTCTGTCCTGACGCGCGTGGGGCAGGGCATTTCCAATATGCGCAATATTGATACCTTCCTCGACCTTATTGTCGAGACCATGACTGAAGCTCTTGCTGGAAAGAAGGGCATCCTTTTGCTTATGGATAAGGATAAAGCGGCGCTGTCCGTGAAGACGGCGTGCGGCATGTCGTTAAAGACGCTTGACAAGAAAGCATTTGCCGTTGAAACAGGGCTTTTTTCGCCGGTCATCAAGGCCAAGACCGCGATGATCATTCCGAAACTGCAGTATCTTTCCGGGGATCACACGGATGCGAATGACGCGTTTGATTATCCGATCATTTGCGCCCCGTTGTTGTTGCGTGATGAGGTGTTGGGCGTGCTCGCTGTTTTCGGGCGCAAGCTCGGTTCGACATTTCAGGAAGAGGAGATGGTCCTTCTGTTGAACCTGGCGACGCAGACGGCGGTTGCGATCGAGAATGCGAATTTGAGCGCGAACGCGGATAAAACCTATTTTGAAACACTTTCGGCGCTGGCGATGGCCGTCGAAGCCAAAGACCCGTATTCGCGTGGGCATCTGGACCGGGTTGGCCAGTATTGTGTCAGTATCGCGCAATATATGGGCCTTGAGCCCAAAGAGGTCGGCTATTTGCGCGATGCGGCCAAGGTCCATGATATAGGAAAGATCGGGATCACGGATGACGTCCTGTCCAAGCCCGGCCCGCTAAGCAATCAGGAATGGGTTGTCATGAAGCGCCATCCCGAGATCGGGGAAGGGATCATCAAGCCTATTACGTCGTTGCAGCCGTTATGCGATATTATCCGCCATCATCATGAGAAGCTCGACGGAACGGGCTATCCGGACGGCCTTAAGGCGGAGGCCATTACGCTCCCGGTCCGCATTTTGGCCGTGGCAGATATTTATGATGCCCTGACAACAGATCGTCCGTACAGGCAGGCCATGCCCGTGCAAGAGGCGGAAAAGGTCCTTCGCAGCATGGGCGCCCAAGTCGATCAGAAGATCGTGGATGCCCTGATCGCGGTTGTTGTTCAGTCTGCGTGACCGTGCACGATTAACGCTTCCTTAAAAAAGTTATTTACAGCTTATTTTTTTTGTGTATTATTGATTAAACATTCAAATCCGTCGAATGGCTCTAAATATATCCCATATATACATATATGTGTTGTCACGCGGTCAAAAACATCTTCTTCCCTCTTATTAAGGGCCTTGTTGCCCCGATGGGGGATTGTGTGTAATATAAGCGCCCTGCTGTCAGCAGGGCGTTTTTGTTTTACCGGGTTTTGTTAAAATAAAACATGCTCGACAAAGGGCATAAAATTAAAAGGAAAGAGGAGTATATGGCACGCAAGTTTTATACGCTTGATGGTAATGAGGCCGCCGCGTACATCGCCTACCGCTGTAGCGATGTCCTGGGGATCTATCCGATCACCCCGTCTTCGAACATGGGGGAATTTTCGGATGAATGGGCGTCCGTCGGCATTAAGAATATCTGGGGGTCTGTCCCGCTGGTCCAGGAAATGCAGTCCGAGGGCGGTGCCGCGGGTGCGGTGCATGGCGCGCTTCAGGCGGGTGCCATGACCACAACGTTTACGGCATCCCAGGGGTTGCTTCTTAAGATCCCGAATATGTACAAGATCGCGGGCGAATTAACCTCGACGGTATTTCATGTGTCTGCCCGCTCTTTGGCAGCGCAGGCATTGTCTATTTTTGGTGACCACTCGGACGTTATGTCTGCCCGGCAAACAGGGTTTGCCATGATCGCGTCCAACAGCGTCCAGGAAACCATGGATACGGCGCTTATTTCTTATGCAGCGACGCTCGAGAGCCGTGTTCCGTTCCTGCATTTCTTTGACGGGTTTCGCACATCCCATGAAGTTTTGAAGATCGAACTTCTGGATGAGGCGGATATCAAGGCTATGATCGACGAGGATCTGGTGATCGCGCATCGCAATCGTGCACTTACGCCGGATAAACCGGTCATGCGCGGGACGGCTCAGAATCCGGATGTGTATTTCCAGGGCCGTGAGACCGTGAACCCGTTCTATGCCGCGACACCCGAGATCGTTCAAAAGGTCATGGATAAGTATGCGAAGCTGACCGGCCGTCAGTATAAGATTTTTGATTATTACGGAGCCGCTGACGCCGAGCGCGTGGTGGTCCTCATGGGTTCCGGCGCGGAAACGTGCCAGACAACGGTTGATGCACTGATGAAGAAGGGCGAGAAAGTCGGCGTTTTGAAGGTCCGCTTGTATCGTCCGTTTTCGGCGAAGCATTTTGTGGCCGCGATCCCAAAGACAGCCAAGACAGTGGTGGTCCTTGATCGTACCAAGGAACCCGGATGTGCCGGTGAGCCGTTGTACCAGGATGTTATTAATGCGCTGTTCGAAGCGCAACAGGAAGGCGCGATCAAGACAGTGCCGGTTGTTATTGGCGGACGTTACGGCCTTTCGTCCAAGGATTTTACACCGGCTCAAGTGAAGGCGGTGTTGGATGAGGCGAAAAAGGCTCAGCCGAAAAATCATTTCACGGTCGGTATCAATGATGATGTGTCGCATACCAGCTTGACTGTTGATGAGTCGTTCATCATTGAAGATCCCAAGGGCACGTGCTGCTTATTCTACGGATTAGGTGCGGATGGTACCGTCGGCGCTAACAAGGCGAGCATCAAGATCATCGCCGAGAACACGCCGAATTATGGCCAGGGTTATTTCGTGTACGATTCCAAAAAGTCCGGTTCCATGACGGTGTCGCATTTGCGTTTCGGGCCGAACCCGATCCATGCGCCGTATCTGATCAGCAGGGCGAATTTCGTGGCCTGCCATCAGAATATCTTTCTCGAGAGGTATGATATGCTCAAGGACGCGGCAGAAGGCGCGGTGTTCCTTTTGAACAGCACGGTTGCGGCGGACAAGGTTTGGGATTCACTGCCCCGGATCATTCAGGGCCATGTTATCCAGAAGAAGCTGAAGTTCTATGTGATCGACGCATACGCAGTCGCCGGGAAAACCGGGATGGGCGGGCGCATCAACACGATCATGCAGACGTGTTTCTTTGCGATCTCCGGCGTATTGCCGAAGGATGAAGCGATCGCGCAGATCAAGAAGTCGATCGTGAAGGCATACGGCAAAAAGGGCCAAGATGTAGTTGATCAGAATTTTAAGGCGGTTGACGAAACATTGGCTAATTTGAACGAGGTCAAGGTTCCGGCGGCTGTTACAAGTAAGATCGAGCTTAAGGCGCCTGTTTCAGGCACGCCTACGGCGTTCGTGAAGGCCGTCACGTCCGAGATCATTGCGGGCCGCGGCGATCTTCTGCCGGTGAGCAAGATGCCGGTCGATGGCACATTCCCGACGGGAACAACGCAGTACGAGAAGCGCTGTATTGCGCTCGAATGCCCGGAATGGGATTCTGAGACATGTATCCAATGCGGTAAATGTATCGCGGTGTGCCCGCACGCGGTCATTCGCAGCAAAATGATCACTGAAGAAAATCTTAAGGGCGCGGATGCGTCTTTTGTCACGGCAGCGGCTAAAGATAAGGAATTTGCGGGGATGAAATTCCGCATCCAGATCGCGGCCGAGGATTGTACAGGTTGCGGCGTTTGTGTCTCAGCCTGCCCGGCCAAGAGCAAGAAAGATCCGACGAAGAAAGCCATTAACATGGTTTCGATCGCGCCCATCCGTGAGCGTGAAGCCAGGAACTGGGAATTCTTTTTCAAGCTTCCTGAGGTTGATCGTTCCAAGGTCAAGCAGGGGTCGATCCGCGGGGTTCAGTTCCTGCAGCCGTTGTTTGAGTTCTCCGGCGCGTGCGCGGGTTGCGGTGAAACGCCGTATTTGAAACTGCTCACGCAGTTGTACGGAGATCGTACCATGATCGCGAATGCGACGGGTTGTTCTTCGATCTATGGCGGCAACCTTCCGACGACGCCTTATTCCCAGAATTGTGTGGGGAAAGGGCCGTCCTGGTCGAATTCATTGTTCGAGGATAATGCCGAGTTCGGTTTGGGTATGCGGTTAGCGGTGAACAAGAAAGCTGAAAATGCGTCCGAGCTGTTAAAGAAGCTTGAAGCCGGCATTGGCAGTGAGCTTGTCAGCGCGATCCTTGGCGCCCGGCAGGTGGATGAATCGGAGATCTTTGAGCAGAGAAAGCGGATCGATGAACTTAAAAAGAAGCTCGTCGGAAACAGTAATACTGATGCCAAATATCTGTTGTCACTGGCGGATTATCTGGTGAAAAAGAGCGTCTGGATCATCGGCGGCGATGGGTGGGCGTACGATATCGGCTTTGGCGGCTTGGACCATGTTCTGGCTGTTGGGCAGGACGTGAATGTGCTTGTGCTTGATACCGAAGTGTATTCCAACACGGGCGGCCAGGCATCTAAATCCACGCCCAGAGGCGCTGTCGCGAAATTTGCGGCAGGCGGCAAGCAGAGCGGCAAGAAAGACCTTGCGCGCATGATGATGACGTATGGCAATGTGTATGTGGCGTCCGTCGCGCTTGGGGCCAAGGATGAGCATACGGTGAAGGCCTTTATTGAGGCTGAAAAGTATCCAGGTGCGTCGTTGATCATCGCGTACAGTCATTGTATCGCCCATGGTATTAATATGGTGGGCGGGTTGGCAGAACAGAAGTCTGCGGTTGATTCCGGCCACTGGCCGCTCTTCCGTTATAATCCGGAGCTTGTTAAGGAAGGGAAGAATCCGCTGACGCTTGATTCTGCGGCGCCGAAGATGTCCTTCCGTGACTATGCGTATGGGGAAACACGGTACAAGTCATTGACGAAGAGCAAGCCGGAAGAAGCGGAGAGGCTGATGCTTCTGGCGCAGGAAGACGTGAATCGCAAGTGGGCGATCTATGAGGCTCTTGCGGCTCAGACGGCAAAAGTTGTTCCTCCGGTGCAGGCGTAAAACGATATGATCCGCGGGGCGGCCAACTGTTGGCCGCCCCAGCGGTTTAATCATTAGAAAGGTTCCTTTATGTGTCCCGAAGGTGCAGCTGTCGAAGGTGGTTCTGACGTACGCGTTAAAATCCAGAATTTAAAGAAAGTATTCAATCCGAAAAGCGTTGCGATCGTCGGCGCGTCCTCGGAAGCGGGAAAGGTGGGCTACCAGATCCTCAACAATGTGGTCCAGAACGGATTCAAGGGCAAGATCTATCCGATCAACAAGAAGGCCAAGGAGATCCTGGGCATTCCGTGTTTTCCGTCGTTGCTTGATGTTCCCACAGATATTGATTTTGCGGTGATCGCGGTCCCGGCGCCTTTGGTCGAGGGTGTTC
>JADFWS010000024.1 GCA_015234065.1 Candidatus Omnitrophota bacterium | reverse complement strand
GATCCGTAAGGAGGGCCTGACGATTACCGAGATCCGTAATCAATAATAGCAATCATTGTTAATCTATGATTCCTTTTGTCGACGGAACGATCCCTTCCCGGCGCGGGTCAACCTGAGTAGCCTGATCCAGCGCAAGGCCGACAGCCTTGAACACAGCCTCTACGTTCGTATGAATATCATCCGACACGTTCTGGAGCGTGACACTTAACGTCATGCCCGTATTGTGCGCAAATGATTCCATGAAATGCTCAAGATAACTGAGTGAATATTCCTGCTTCTCGCCGTTATTCGTCAGCTTATCCTCTTCGACATTCAGCTTGAAATACCCGCGACCGCAAATATCAATGATCGCCCGTGCCGCCGTGGCTTCCATCGGAGCGCCGGCACAACCATAACGACGGATCCCCGCCTTATCACCGAGAGCCTGTTTAAACGCTTTTCCAAGAACGATTGCGATATCCTCATTCGTATGATGAATATCGATCTGCGTATCCGACTTCACGACTTCCAGCTCAAGGTCAAAAAGCCCGTGGAACGCGAAGAGCTCGATCATGTGGTCCAAAAAACCGATACCGGTCTTGATCTCACAACGATCCCCTCGGCCGTCAATATTCAGCTTCGCCTTAATATGCGTTTCTTTACTCTTACGCTCTATCGCCGCTATTCTTGCCATACGCACCTGCCTTTATTTAAAACGTACGTTCACGCTTTCCGCGTGCTTGACCAACCCCTCGATAAGCGCCACGCGCTCCAGCGGTTCACGAACCTTTTCAAGGGCTTTCTTCGAATACGAAATAATATGGCTTGTCTTAAGGAAACTCGACAGGCTTAAACCCGACGCGAACTTCGCGGTCCCCAGTGTCGGCAATACATGGCTCGGCCCCGCGATATAATCCCCGAGCGGTGTCGGGCTGTACGCCCCTAGAAAAATAGCTCCGGCATGGCGGATCATTTTTGCCACCGACTGCGGGTCATTCGTCAGGATCTGCAAATGCTCGGGCGCGATACGATTCGCGATCGCGCAGGCTTCCTCGGTATTCTTGGCATAGATCACATATCCGCCCTGCACCCGCTGCTTCACCTGACGGATCAGCTGTTTTGACGTTGAGATCAGAATAGAAAGCCCGCCCGCATGCTCGATCTGCGACTCAAAATCAGCCACCACAAAATCAGGATCGCTGTAACGATTTGCAATGATCACCAGTTCCGTCGGGCCTGCTAACATGTCAATATCCACAAACCCAAAGAGCTGCCGTTTGGCCTCGGTCACATACGCATTCCCAGGCCCCACGATCTTATCCACCTTCTGAATAGTTTTGGTGCCAAACGCCAACGCCGCCACCGCCTGAGCGCCGCCGACCTTGTACACTTCTTTCACATTAAGCAAATTCGCCACCGCCAGGATATACGGATTCACATGCCCGTTCTTGCCCGGAGGCGTCATGATCACAATACGTTTTACGCCTGCGATCTGCGCCGGAATGACCGTCATATATACCGACGATACCAGCGGCGCTGTACCCGCCGGAATATACACCCCGACCGTATCGAGGGGGCGGAACTCCTCTTTTAAAAGAATGCCCTCTTCACTTTTGATACAGCAGGGCTTCTTGATCTGCTTTTTATAGAACGCCGACACATTACCCGTCACGAACTTGAGTGTGGCCACGAATTCCGGCGAAATATTCTGGAATGCGCTCGAGATCTCGCTTTCCGAAACGCGCAGGTCTTTGGGTAGAAGCTTCACCTTATCAAAGCGGCGCGTATACTTGAGTACTGCTGTGTCGCCATTAAGGCGCACATCCTCAATGATCTTTGACACCTTATCCACCGTGCTCTGCCGACGATAATACATACTGCGGTCATACAACGCTTCGATATTCTTACTGTTCTGCTTTAGAAGTTTCATGCTTTCAGGCCTTCCTTGACCGCCTTTTTTAAACTGTCAAATACAGAGATCAGCGCGCCGGCATCCTTGCAACCTGCCTGTGCCAGGTTCGGCTTGCCTCCGCCAGACCCGCCGAAAAGCGGCGCGATCGCCTTGATCAGATCCCCGGCCTTGACGCCCTTTTTCACCAGGTCATCAGACACTGTCACGATCACAGAGCCTTCACCCGCACCGGCTCCGGCCAACAAGCCGACGACCGACGGGCATCGCTGCCGGACAAGATCCGCGATGCGCCGGAGGGTTTCCATATCCGCATCCTTGAACACATGCGCCACGAACGCCGCGCCATTGCTCAAAAGTTCAGCGTTCGCAATAACATCAGCTATTGTATTTTTAACCGCTTCAAACTGCAGGGCAGATACTTCCTTTTCCAGGTCTTTAACCCGTTTGGCCTGCGCTTCGACGCGAGCCACCAGGTCATCAGGCGACGCTTTAAAGATCATGGCCGCCTTTTCCAATTGTTTCTCGCGCGCGTTCACACAGGCGACAGCCCCGGTGCCCGTCACCGCTTCAATGCGGCGAATGCCCTGCGCGACCGCCCCTTCAGAAACAATTTTAAACAACCCGATCTGGCCTGTCACATCCAAATGTGTTCCACCGCAAAATTCGCTTGAATATTCTCCTACTGAAACAACCCGTACTGTATCGCCATATTTCTCGGCGAAGAACGCCAGCGCGCCGCTTTCTTTAGCTTCTTCGATCGTCATGACTTTCTTGGAAACAAGATCACAGCGCCGCACGAACGAATTAACGATATCCTCGATCTTCAGGATCTCGTCTTTGGACACGCCCTTCGTATGCGTAAAATCAAACCGCAGGCGTTCGGCATCAACAGATGAACCCTGCTGTTTTACATGCTCCCCCAGAACCTGGCGCAATGCCGCCTGTAACAAATGCGTGGCCGTATGATTACGCATGATCGCGATACGGCGCTCTCCGTCGATCGACGCCTTGACCACCTCGCCAACCTTAAGCCCGCCTTTCACAACGCCCTGATGGATGAACACATCACTCTGCTTTGTTGTCGCGCGAACTTCAAGCGTTCCAGTCTTTCCCATGCAAAACCCGATATCCCCGGCCTGGCCGCCCTGTTCCGCGTAAAACGGCGTCTTGTCGAGAATAACCGCCGCCTGATCGCCGTCTTTCACGTCCGTGACTTTCTTGCCATCCAGAAAAAGCGCAACGACCGTCGCATCCGCAGATGGCTGTTCATAACCCAGAAAAATAGTTTTGCCAATATCCTTCACATCCACGTTCCCCGCCAGAAACACATCGCCCTGCATCTTACTTCCGGCGCGGGAGCGTTCTTTTTGCCCATCCATCAGTTTTTCTGTCACCACATTAGCCGCTTGAAACACAGCCGCACCAAACACCGCAATAACTTTATCTTTGATCAGGCTCATCGGCAAACCGCACGTGTCCCGATAATGGAACATGACCTCACCCAAATGCTGTGTTAAGCCGGCATCTGGCTGTTTATGTATTTTAATATCCTCTAATTTCCTGACCAGCTCTGGAACTTTTTCACGATTAAGCTTAATGACCGCTTCTTCCGCTCGAAGCACGGCCTCTGTGACATCCTTCTGGCGTACCACCAGCTCCGGGTACGGCCCTTTCATCACATCCACGACCACCGCGACAAAAGTATGCACCAGCGGCTTTTTAACACCCGCCTGGATCAGGATATTCGTCATATCCACGATCAGCTTGCGCATGACATAGCCGCGGCCCTCATTCGATGGCACCACCCCATCTGCAAGCCCAACAGTGACCGCGCGGATATGATCCGCGATCACTCGGGTTTCACGCAGGGTCAATTTAGCCCTTTCTGACGCAACAGCCGCGCTGACCGCACCCATGATCGGCTGAAAAAGATCTGTTTCAAAATTATTCCGCTTGCCCTGTATGACCGCCGTCAACCGCTCAAGCCCCATGCCGGTATCAATATTCTTAGCCGGAAGTGGCTCAAGCACACCGCCGTCTTTACGATTATACTGCGTAAACACCAGATTCCAAACCTCACAAAACCGCCCGCAATTGCAATCCGGGTTACAATTTGGATCGGCGCACGCATTCTTGCCCCAGTCAAAAAAGATCTCGGAACACGGGCCGCACGGGCCATTCGGGCCGTTCAACCTGGCATTCGACGGCCAGAAATTTGATTTATCTCCGAGTTTCACAACCCGCTCCGCCGGAATCTTGATCTCCTTGATCCAGATATCATACGCTTCCTGGTCATCTTTATTCACCGACACCCAGAGCCTATCCGCCGAAAGGCCCATGACTACGGTCAAAAACTCCCACGCCCAGGTAATGGCCTCGCGTTTGAAATAATCCCCAAAAGAGAAATTGCCGAGCATCTCGAACATCGTGTGATGAAAATCCGTGACCCCGACTTCAGGCAGGTCATCCGTACGCAAACATTTCTGCGACGATGTAGCGCGTGTAAAATCCGTAATATGCCCCATGAACTGCGGTTTGAATTGTTGCATGCCGGCGGTCGTAAACAACACCGTCGGATCGTCTTTCGGGACAAGCGAGTCGCTGGCCGCGACTTTATGGCCCTTCGAGCGGAAAAATTCAAGATATTTCGTTCTTATCTCATGCCCTGTCATATATCTCCAATAACCTTAGCAACAACGCTTATAGAAAATCCCCGGCGGAGAAGATAATCCATAAGGCGTTTCTTTTTCTTGAGCAACGGCACATCCGCATAAAGCCTGGCTCGCTTTTCTACGATCACGCGGACCGCCGCTTCTTCGTCATATTCTTGACGGACCTTTTCCCATGTCGATGCAATAAGCGTCTTCGCAATGCCTTTTTCGGTCAACTCACGGGCTACCCGCCGAACCCCGTAACGTTTAAGCCGGCTGCTGAACCACGCTCTGACAAAAGCCGCATCATCCAGATAACCAAGCGCCGAAAAATATTGAACAACCGTATCGACCAACTCCGGCGGATACCCCTTGGCCTTCAGCTTATTGCAGAATTCACCCGTGCTTCGCGGACGTAATTTAAAAAGGCGAAGAGCGTACCCCTTCGCCTTTTTGAGCATCTCTGGATCTAAAGAAGCTGTCATATACGTAACCGTCATCCTGAGGCCCTCAGGCCAAAGGATCGCCCGCATTCTTTATTTTGCTTCCGCCTGATCTTTCTTGGATTCCACCTTTGGCGCCGGAGACTTAGCCTTCTCAACGATCAGCTTCTCCAGCTTAAGCGCAGTCTTAGGGTTGTCCTGTAAATATTTGCGGACATTATCCCGCCCCTGGCCAACACGCTCACCCTCAAAGGTGAACCACGCGCCGGACTTGTCCAGCACATTATATTTCACACCCATATCGACCAGGTCGCTCGCGCGCGAAATGCCCTCGTCAAAATGGATCTCGAATTCCGCTTCACGAAATGGCGCCGCGACCTTGTTCTTCACGATCTTGGCGCGCACACGATTCCCCACCACTTCATCCCCGCGTTTCAATGTTTCAATGCGGCGCAGATCAATACGCACAGAAGAATAAAACTTAAGCGCGTTCCCGCCCGTCGTTGTTTCAGGATTCCCGAACATGACGCCGATCTTCATGCGGATCTGGTTAATAAAGATCAAGCTAGTCTTCGACTTGCTCGTCACCGCCGTCAACTTGCGCAGCGCCTGTGACATCAAACGCGCATGAAGCCCCATATGGCTATCGCCCATATCGCCTTCGATCTCAGCCTTGGGTGTCAATGCCGCAACCGAGTCGATCACGATCAGGTCAACCGCGTTGGAACGCGTCAGCGTCTCCGCGATCTCTAGCGCCTGCTCACCGGTATCCGGCTGAGACACAAGAAGATCGTCAAGCTTCACCCCGATACGCTGAGCATAATTGGCATCAAACGCATGCTCTGCGTCAATGAACGCCGCAACACCGCCCTTTTTCTGGATCTCGCGGATAATACTTAATGTCAGCGTCGTTTTTCCCGACGATTCCGGCCCGTAGATCTCGATCACACGGCCTCGCGGGATACCACCCACGCCCAGCGCCACATCCAGAGCCAGAGATCCCGTCGAAATAGATTCCACATCCGCCCGTACCGACCCATCCAGCTTCATGATCGAGCCCTTGCCGAACTGCTTCTCGATCTGCATTAATGCCAGATCGAGCGCCTTGCGCTTGTTCTCTACGTCTGCTGCTGATGGTTGCTGCTTTTTTACTTCTGTTGTCATAAAAACCTGCTCCCTCTTATATATATTGTTATTTGTAAAGGGGGAAAAGAATTATACCAAGCTCTTGCGAGATGTCAAAAGAAGAAACGCGCGAACGAAACTACCGCGATGGCCGCTGTATCGACTTTAAGCGTTGTATTCCCCAATGACACCGGCTTAACGCCGCACTGCTTCGCAAGCTCAATCTCTTCGGCTGTAAAATCACCTTCAGGGCCAATAAAGAAAACAATGCTGGCAGGTGGGCGGGCAGGCATCGTATCGCGAATATGCTGACGCTCACCTTCCAGCCACGGAATGAATGCCGCCGCACCGGGAACGCAGAATTTCTTAACCGCCGCCTCCATGCTCATGACCGGATACAGCTCCGGAAACCATACACGCTTCGATTGCTTGCAGGCATTGAGCAAAACACGGGCATAGCGCCCGTCCTTACCGCCGCCTTCTGCCCCGCGTGCCTCGGTACGCGCTGTGATCAGCGGAACAACACCATCCACCCCGAGTTCGACAGCTTTCTCGAGGATCATTTCAAACTTGGCCCTCTTGGGAAGCGCACACGCCAGAATGATCGATGGAGAGCCTGGTTTTTCAACCACCGCGCAGTGGACGACCTCGGCTGTCAGCCTGGACTTGCCAACAGAAACAATCCTTCCCTCGGCCAGCACCCCGTTACCGCTAACAAATTCCGCGGTGTCACCTTCGCGCACGCGCAAAACATGAAACGCATGATGCACTTCTTCTGAATCTTTTAAAACGATCTCCCGGGAAGACAGCGTAAGGTCGGGGGCAACGAAGCGGTTCATGATCAAAAACTGTGCGCTTCAGGATATACGCGCAATTTAACAGATACCTGAGGATTGTCCTGGGTCCCACGCGTGGGGTTCCCGTGAATGTCTCTATCCGCGTTGGATTCAGGATGAGCTCGCGTCACCAGCTCCATTTCAAAGAAATGATTTCCACCTGCATTAAATATCGGCACCCGTCCCGGAGCCAGCAATGAATCCGGCGTAATGGACCCCAAGTATAACAATGGTGCTGTCTGTGCCGGCTGAGGCGCCAGCTCCTCGCCTTTATAAAGCTCTGTCCTCGCCCCGGCACTTTTTTGAAAAACGCTGTAACACTCCCACGTCCCTGGCATCTTAATGCGAAAACAAACATAGTTCGTTGAAGGATCAGAATTAATAATGATTCCGGGGTCTGTCGCTGCCCCTACCGCGTGCAAAGCACTTTGACGAACGATCTCCGCCATGCCAGTAAGCGCCACCTGAGCCGTCGCATCCTGTTCTGTCTCCCGGCCCATCCGGCGCACCGCCACATTCACAGTAGATACGCCGATCAACACAATGCTGATAATGATCGTGGAAATAATAAGCTCCGCGAGCGTCACGCCGCGCATATTCATGCAAGCAGGAAGAAAGGGTTTTTTATTCATCCGGGAATGCTACCTCAAGGATCACCTTACGGGCGCCCGAAGGGTCCGCGACAACATTATATGTCGCATTAATATTCGGAAAATCAGGGTCCGGCGGAAGGGCATGCTTCTGGATCTTGAAATCACCCGTATCCCAGGTCGACGCCGCAACTTTTGTCCTCAAATTTTCAAGCACCTTGCGGGTATACTGCGCGGCCTTATCACGGCTTCTGGTCTCGGCCGCCGGTTCATGAACGTGCTGAAGCAACGAAAAAATAAAGGCCGACGTCGTCGCAAAGAGCACCGCCGATACCAATACTTCCACCATGGAAAACCCGTGGGAAGGCGCCCCCATCCGGATCACGGGCAAGCCACCCCTGTACACCGCACCTCGCCGTTCTTCCATAAATTCAGCGTGTAATTATCCCCCGGATTCTTCGCCGTACAATATTCTTCCTTGCTGCCTCTCATAATATCAGAACAGGTATACGTTGTACTGGTATCATACCCCAAATTTAATTTAAATGCCGCATCAATATCGCTGACAGCAAGCGTGCTGCCACTGACGATCTTCGACGTGCCGTATCTATTATAGTAATAATTATTTGCCGCGCTTACCGCACGCAGATTTGCGATCGCCTGACGCGCCTTTTGCCGCGAGATCGCTTTCGTATAACTCGGGATACCAAAGGCGGCAACAAGACCGAGGATTATCACCACAATAAGGATTTCAACCATTGTAAACGCATTTCTCATGATCTTTACTCCTGACATAATACGTTAACGGGTGTCGACGTGCACACCGGATTTGTGCCCCAGACCCAAGGCTGATCCGCAACAACCGCCATGGAAAACTGATAGTTTAATGCACCATAGGAAAAACTTAACATCAGCGCATTCCCGCCTGTATCCGGGTCAGGAAACGTGATCCCAATGTCCGGCGGAACATTCATGTTCAGGCCAAGTTTCTCATTCATCTTGTCCAAACCTATCGTCTTCCAAAGCTTCAAAAACCCATCATTACGGGCACGATACAGCTGCTGCGCCTGATAATAAAGCTTCATATCGGTACGTGCGAGGCGCGCCCTATCCGACGCGATCATCGCGTCATATTTTGGAATACCAAGTCCGGCGGCGATCGAAATAATGATCACCACAATTAAAATTTCAGCCAGCGTAAAAGCGTACTCAGTGATTAAGCGCATCGAGCATTGTTTGAATAGTTTGAGAGCAGGAACCATTGGTCAACGAGTAATGGCACGTCCACACTCCGGAAAAAAGACCCAAAACATAATGACCTTGAGTATCATAATATTTAATAGAAGACACATCAATAGACCCGTCTGTCATACAATACGGGCCAGTAAAATTCTTCAATGAAATCGTAACGTCAAGCACCCCGCATCCAGGATAATTCCCATTAGAGCAAGAATGCTCCAGGCAATATCGGGTTTGCGCATCGCGAAGAACTTTAATCGCCTGAATCCCTTCGGACGCGATCACCTTATCCTGGCTCCCAACCAGACGCGGGATACCAAGCCCTGCGACAATACCCAGGATGATCACCACGATCACGATCTCAACTAACGTAAACCCTTTTTTACTCATAAATAATGCCCTGGAGAAAAGAAAAGGGCGGGAGAAAATCCTCCCGCCCTATTAAAACAACCTTAAAGCGCCAAAATCGGCGTCGCATTTGCAGTTGGGCAAGCATTGGCACCCATAAGGTCAAATGCTGTATATTGTGCCCGGCTTAAAGGATTCTTAAATGAAACAGCTGTAGTTTCGTATTGTGAAGTCGTCCCACCAGTCGTTGGGTCTATAATAACACGTAAACACTCTTTCTGCGCTGTTTTACTCGCAGCAGAAATAGTAAATGTACCTGTCGCGGTCGCTGGAGCTGTAAGCGTATAAAAGAGCTTAAGATCTGCTGTCGCGGGCAACGATATCCCTAAATTCGACTGCGTCACACATTTTGTCGCATCTTGCGTTTGATCATAACATGTTTGAAATGAACTTTTAATAGAAGAAACAACCCCAAACGCTTCCTGTAACTTTGCTGTTTCCAAAGACATGGTCATTCTCGGCAAAGCCAAACTGGCCAACACACCCAAAATGATAATAACAATGATGATTTCGATCAACGTAAAACCGCTCTTCTTATTGATATTCATACAAAACCTCCCAAAATTAATAAAAAAATATAATGCCATTGCTACAATTGACGCACCCGGACACACGTCAGGCCAGTCACCTCCTTTTCAGTCCGATACGCCTGTATTTTAATGAGGGTCTTTTAAAGGAAGGACGCCATGATGTATGACGCGAAATAAGGACAAATAATATATGTTCTCGCGCCCTTTTCCCTTAACACTCGGCCCTCGAACTCTAGGATAAGTATGTCACAGAGCCAGCCTAAAGTCAATGCACCAGCTACTTTTTCCAGATCAACCACCGCCACCAGCCAGCGAGAACATCGGCATGAACATAGCGATAACGATCACACCGATAATGCTTCCCATAAAGACAAGCATAAAAGGCTCGATGAGCATCCCAAAACGCTTCATGAAATCCGTAACCATCTTGTTGTAATACACGGCCACATGGTTGAGCATTTTTGAAAGCTCGCCGGTTTCTTCGCCTACACGGATCATCTGAACCGCCATAGATGGAAAAAACCCGCTTTTTTCCATAGGATCTGCGAGCAAACGTCCTTCGCGGACCGCGTCGCGGATCTTGCGCACCTCAAGGGCACAGACCCTGTTATCCACAAGTTTTTCTGCGATCTCAAGCGCGTAAAGGATCGGAACACCGCTGTCCACCAGAATGGCCATTTGAGATGTAAACTTCTCAACCAGGATCAAACGGACGATCGGGCCAAAGACCGGCAAATTCAACATGAACATTTCAGAATTCCAGCGGCCGACCTCGGTATTAATATAACGCTTGATCATAAACACGATCCCGACAACCACACCGATAATAATAAGAAACTGAGTTTTAATGATCTTAAATATGGCCAGCATAACCACCGTGATCTGCGGCAATTGCGCGCCCATATCTTTAAAAATCTTTTCAAAGGTCGGCCCCACGAACAGCGCGAAGAACAGGATCGCGAGAAGGCAGATCGAAAAAAGCACACCAGGATAAATAAGCGCGCCAATAATATGCGACTGGAACGCGGCAGATTCCTCCATATAGACAGTCAGCTTTTCGAGCACCTTCGGCATCGTTCCCGACGCTTCGCCAACCTCGACAAGCGACACCCAGAACTGGCTGAACGCTTTGGGATGCTTGGAAAGAGCCTTGCTGAACGTCTGGCCCTGCTCTACTTCCAGCCTGATCTCGCCTAGAATACGCGCGAGCTCCTTGCTTTCCACTTGCTCTCCAATGACCGTAACACTACGCAACAGCGGAACGCCAGCCTCGAGCATGGTCGCCATCTGGCGCGCGAACGCAAGTACATCCTCGATCTTGACACTATTATGCGTGAATCGGCTTCCGGCACGCGCTTGCTGGGCTTTGGCGCCAAACGCCTTGGATGCCGCGTCCTCAACTTCCTGAATCCCAACAACAAAGAATCCCTCGGACTGAAGCGCACTGACTGCGCGATTCTTATCGGGCGCGTCAACGGTCTTGGTCAGGGAATTCCCTGACGGGTCTTTCATGGTAAGAATATATTTGGGCATATTTAACCGATCGTGACGCCCAGGATCTCGTCGAGACTGGTGATCCCTTCTTCAACCTTTTTAATGCCGCTCTCAAAAAGCGTGGCCATGCCGTTCTTGCGCGCAAGGTCGCGGATCTCTGTATAGGAACCATTGCGGCCGATCAGGCGCTTCATTTCATCGTCCACAAAAATGACTTCGGCAATGACCGTGCGGCCCTTATACCCCGTATGAGAACACGCGTCACAACCCTTGGCGCGATAAATAAGCTCAGCCTCGAGCTTGACATCGCCCAGATCTTCGGGCTTCGGCTCATACGCCTCTTTGCACGCCGGGCACAGCCGGCGGGCCAGGCGCTGGGCCACGATCATGACCAAGGACGGCGTTAAAAGATAAGACGCGACCCCAATATCCATCAGGCGCGTGATAGCGGACGGCGCATCATTGGTATGCAGTGTGGACATGACAAAATGCCCGGTGAGCGCGGCGCGCACACATATCTGCGCGGTTTCCAGGTCGCGGACTTCGCCGACCATGATGATATCAGGGTCCTGGCGGAGAAAAGACCTGAGCGCCTCGGCGAATGTAAACCCGATATCCGGCTTCACATTCACCTGATTGATCCCTTCGACACGGAATTCGACAGGGTCTTCTGCCGTAATAATATTTTTTGTTGGTGTTGTGACCTCTCCCAAACACGAATACAGCGTGACTGACTTTCCACTTCCGGTCGGGCCTGTAACAAAGAAAAGGCCGTACGGGAATTTAAGGGCCCGGCGGATAACATCGAGCTGGCGAGCGTCAAAACCCAGGATAGAAAGGTCCAGCTTGATCGCGTCCTTATCCAAAAGGCGCATGACCACCTTTTCCCCCCAAACGGTCGGAAGAGTGGATATGCGCAAATCAACTGTCCGGTCCTCAAGCTTGACAGAAATACGTCCGTCCTGCGGCAAGCGGCGCTCTGCAATATCCATCTTGGCGAGGATCTTCACACGCGATACGATCGGAAGATGCAAATGCTTTGCCGGCGGAGGGATCTGGTACAGCTCACCATCAATGCGGTATCTGACCTCAAGCTTTTCTTTGAACGGCTCAATATGGATATCGCTCGCCCGCTCATCGATCGCCTGACGGATAATAAGGTCTACAAGCTTGATGACCGGAGCCTCTTCGGCCTTGGCAATGATCTTATCCAGCGACAATTCCGAATCGTTCTTATCCTCTGCCATTGCCATGGCCCTATCAGCGTTATCCTTCCCCATGTACGTCTTTTCAACAGCCTGCGTCCAAAGGTCTGATCCGCCGCCGTCGCTGCCAAGATAGAACTGCTGGATCGATTTCAGCAGATCTGTTCGTGTTGCGATCACAAAATTGATTTCGCATCCGGTCATCTTTTTCAGATTGTCGATCATAATAAGATCGAACGGATTAAAGATCGCGCAGGTAAGTGAATTCATGTTGCGGTTAAGCGGCAGAACAAGATGCTCTTTTGCAAACTCATACGCAACGAGCTTTTCCAGGCCCTGTTCTTTTTGAGGGGTCAGAAGATTGGACGAACGCGACGCATACGGGATCAACAGCTGTGTACCGAGAGCCGACGCCAGGTCTTCTTCCTTGATCATGCCATGACGGATCAGGATCTCGCCAATATGCCCTTTTTCGATCTTCTGGGCATCCATGGCTTCTTTAAGCTGAGCCTCGGTGATCAGGCCCTGCTTGATCAGGATCTCGCCAAGTCTAAGACGTGCCATAATGGTTTAACGGCCTTTCTTGCCGGCGGAAAATGAATCGAGTTCACCCTGGATCACTTCACGGCGCACATCATCAGGATACGACGCCTGTTCATGGCTTCCCTTTTCCAGGGCCGGATTCGTACTCAAATTATAATGCTGAAGGCTGGGCTCATAATCCAGCACACGCGGCGTCAAAAAGATGATCAATTCCCTCATTGTTTTACTTTTACTAGTATGCCGAAAAGGCGCACCCAAGATCGGAATATCACCAAGGATCGGAAGGGAGGTCACGGTCGTTGAATCATCCTGCCGGAGCAACCCACCTATAATGATCGTATCCCCGCTTTTTACCCTGAGAAGGGATTTTGTCCCCCGCTCCTGGGGATCTTTGAAATTCTTACCATCGAATGTTGCTCCGGTAAGCGCCTGAATAGCCCGAGGATACACCGCCATCGTGATCTCTCCGGTAAGCAAGCTCACCTGCGGCGTTACGGTCAGAAAGACACCGGTCTTCACACGCTCGGCCGTCACAGATGCCTGGCTTGACCCCCCGCCGGCCCCGACAGACGTGGACGTGCTTTCCGCGCCGATCGCCTCATCCGTGGATATCTCGATCTCCGCGGTCTCATTGTCAAGGGTCAGGATCTTGGGCCGTGCCAAGCTCTTGCTGCCGGTCCGCGTCTTCAGAAAATTCAATACCATAGACGCCGTCGACATGTTAAATGTTCCCATCGTGTATGTCGGGTCCAGCGCGTATTTTTCACGAGCGACACGGTCACTGAAAGGCCAGGCTGTTGACTTAACCGGGCCGCTAAAAGATGCTATTGTGTTGCCGAATTTGGCACCCACCAGATCTTCGTCATCCTTGGATACATCGAGCATTTCAACCTCGATCAAGACCTGCGGCACCGGGATATCCAGCCGGGCCAGGGTCTTTTCGATCGCGTCAAAATTGCTTTCAACATCCGTAATAATGAGGCTGTTCGTCCGCGCGTCATCCACCACTTTCCCAGATTTTGAAAGAGCGGCCTGCAAGGCGCTCGTGATCCCGCCGCCGGAAGAACTCCCGGATGACCCACCCGACGAGCCTCCACTGCTGCCAGAAGAACCAGAAGCCCCCGATGGCGCTGAAGACCGGATCTTGGAAGAGGGCACAGACGCATATTTCAACTGATACACACGCGTGATCAACTTTTCTGCCTGGGACACTGCCGCCTTGATAATATACGTATTGCTGTCTTCCCGATACTCATAGGTCAGATTATTCACCGATAGGATCATGTCCAGCGCTTCCTCAACGGGAACGTTCTCCAGGTAAACAGTCACGGTCCTGCCGCCGGCCTGATCACTTGTGATAAAGTTAGCCCCGATCTGCGACGACAGCACCTTGAGCACATCCTTCATGTCCGCGCCTTTGAAATCAAGGGTCACTTTCTTGGAATACTGCGGCAACGATTGAGAACTGTCCGCATCAAGAGCCAGTGACGTGCCAGCCCCGGCCCAAAAACACACCAGCATTACGCCGACAATGATCAATGTTCTTAAAAAAGAATAGGATTTTATCATATCACCGAACCTTGGGTTTAGCGGGTTCATCCATGGACAACGTATGCTTAAGGCCCCTGAAACTGACCTCGACCTTGCTCTTTGTGATCTCGGTCACAACAACACCTTCGATGACCATCTGCCCCAGATCAACCACTTTACCATTGATGATCGCCTGCGGCTTTTTCGGATTATAAACGATCCCGGTCAGGACAAGATTCGGCAATGGCGGCTCCGGCGGTAGCTGAACGGCCGCGACAACCGGTGGCGGCACCACTTTTCTCTCTACTGCCTTTTGCTTTTCCTCAGCCTGCTTCTTCTGAAGGAGCTGCGCTTCCGACGGCCCTTTTTGTTCAACAGGCGGCAAAGGATCCTCGGGCAGCCGCGGCGTGAACGGGCTGGTCAACGCACGGATCACTTTTTCAAGCGCCTGCCTGTCCTGCGGGGCAACATTGGAAAGCTCCTCTTCTGCCCGGACACCTCCAGAGCAAAGCAAGAACGCCCCTGCCAGTACAGCATAACGAAGGCACGCTGTTTTTCTATGATTTTTTAGGTTTTCTTGACGCATCATTAATGATCTCGATCGAAGAAACATCCAGATTGATATCAAAGCCTTCTGTCAACGTGCTCGCCGCGTGTGCCGCTTTTCCCCGTTTTGACCCGCCCCCTTGCCCGCCGCCGGATGACCAGGAATCAACCCGCATAGACACATCCGAATTTTCAATATCACTGATAAAAAGCATCGCCGCCTGAAACGATGGGGTCGAACAGGAGAACCGAACTTTGACCTTGCGGTAAAAACCGCCCTCTTCGCTGCCCTTCAGGTCAAAAGACAGAATCTGGACATCCCGTCCCGTCGCGATCTTAGTCAGTTGCGTGATCATCAGGTTTTCCGGGACTCCCTCGGGAATCGTCTTTAAAAAAGCCTCATTCTTGTCCACGATCTTTTTGTACTTTTTGATCGGCTCTTCTTTCTCCCGCAGCTGTCCGGCGAGAACTTTCTTTGTTTCAAGATCCTCCATCCGGGTAGTCACAATATTCCAGGCCATATACCCGCATACAAAAAAGATCAGCACGCCGATCATGATCATCGCGTGCCTTTTCAAGAACGCCAGGATATCCTCGGGCTTAAGCGTCCGAAGGTCCGGCAAATTTGCCGCCATCTTCGCAAGATCATTCACATTGAATTTTTTCAGGTCAAAAGCCATATTATTGACACGTAATGGTAAACGACGTTACTTTCTTGCCCTTCAGATCCTGCACCTGAAGAGACCCAAATTTAATATCCGAAAACCGCGCTGAAAAATCCGGATCCGCGCGCAACGTTTCCACAAAACGATTAATAAGCTCAAATTCCGCGTTGGAATCCTCAAGATACGCATAGCCGCTCGCTGTAAGCGCCTCGAATCCGACGAGTTTATAATACTCAAGCGGGCGATTCTCCGCAGATTTGGAAGAATTAGAAGACTTGGAAGAGTGAGATGACGATTTCTTTTTCCCATCCTCGCCCTTTTCACCGGAAGACACGTTTAAATTCTCGAACCATATTCCGTCGGGGATCAGGCTGATCAGGCGAATGATCAACGGTGCGATCCGGCTTCTGACCGGAAGAGATCGCAGCGCGTCATTCTTTCTTTTCTCAAGTTTTTCCTTGCTTTCGATCTCGTCGCGCGCCATATCCCGCATGCTCCCGAGTTTGGCCTGGATCGCCGCGATCTCGGTATCCTGCTGTTTCAAAAGATACGCTGTTGTAAAATTCGCAAAAAACACCGCTCCGATCCCGAGACAAACCAGAATAACGGCCAACGCCAAAATCTTTGAATTCGCCCCCTCGGGTTTCGTTGTCAGGGCCTTGATAGATTGAGCGGCCCCGCCCTCCGACAGATTAAAATCAATGACCGACGTGACATGCCCCGCGAGCGCCACACCATACGCATGCAGCGCCCCCGTATCCGGCGCAAGCGCCCGGTCCATCACATACGACGGGTCAACCCCCTGGACCGTGATCCCAAGGTCATCCCCAAGCCCGGCCCATAACCCCGATGGAGCCCCGGAAGAGATCGTCAGGACCCGGCCCACCTCTATCCCCGGATGCTGACGAGTGAAGAAATCCATGGACACGCGGACTTCATTAAAAAGCTTAGCCTTAACAAGATCCATCTCAGCGACACCTTCAGGCCCGGAGCCGGCCTGAAGCTTAAAATCCCGAATGAATTTTACAAACCCCTGCGACGCAATAATGATCTCACCCTGATCCTTAGTGATGCTTAAAATAGCACAGACCTCTTCATTGGTGATCATCTTGCGCGCAACAAAAGCACGGACAAGGCTCATGGAGCCAGGCTCGCTATACACCAGGTTCAGTCCTGATTGGATCAGGACATTCGTATACTGCTGAAAGATGGTCTTCTTGATCCCGACAAAAAGAATGCCGATCTGCGGCACGCCCTCCACCGTGATCATCGAAGGATAATACGTATGCGTCAACTCGTCGAGCCCGAACGGAATATATTTCTTGGCTTCAAATGCCACCACCCCCTGGATCTCGCTCGGCTTCATGGAAGGGATCACGAACCAACGGATAATAATATCACGGGAAGGGATCGACAAATACGCTTCTGATGTGGAAAAACCTCTGGAACGGATAGCCTTTTGCAGGATGTCCAGGACCTGAACATCATTGGTCACTGCGGATGTCCCGGGCGTCAAGGACTTCGGAAATGGGATAAAAACGCTCTCCGTCGGAGTCTCTTTCGAGACATCAACGAGATTGAAACCTTCCTCTCCCCAGAAAATTCCGAGTCGCTTGGCTGTAGACATAGTTTTAAAAACGCCTAACTCCATTAAAGCGCGTCCTGATTATTTGTCAAAAGATTTAAAGATTATTTAATATTGCCCTGTTTTCCAAAGAACCTGACTATTCACATTTGTACCACCGGTAACAACACTTATATCATATATCATGCCGCTCGCGTTCTCTGTATACGCGACAGCCGTTCCGTTCGCCATGATGCTTTTCCACATAGCGCCTTTGGCCATATATTCCGCACGCAATTCCTCTTCGGTTTTTGACAGCGTGCTTGCCTTTGTCAGGCTGTGACTCAAGATCGTCACCACGAGCGTCGTCATCGCAAGAACAATGGCTACGACGACAAGGAGGACCATCCCTTTTTCATTCCCACGAACATTCTTGATCATGCCGAACCCCCTTCTGTTTCCACCAGGCTTCGGCACACGCGACACCGAAAAGTCTTCTGCTCCAGCACATCCACGAACATGTGCCCGCAATAAGGGCACTGAGACCATGTATCTGTCCGGTCAAATATGCCCGGAAAAGAATGCCGCTTTTGACGCATGAAAAACCAAACGGCTATGCCGAGCGCGATCACACAAAAAACAGCCATGGCCACAAAAGGGTCTAGCCTGATCATGGCGCCTTCCAGCGTAAGCGGACCGGCCCAGGGGCCGGAGGCACCCCCATGTCAACATCTTCTCCCCGCGCGCTTGCGGT
>JADFWS010000023.1 GCA_015234065.1 Candidatus Omnitrophota bacterium | reverse complement strand
GTATCAGGATTATTTTATTCCAAGGGAAAAGGAGCTGTCAGGATATTTAAAAGGGCTGCCTCTGTTTGCGTCTGATGTCGGGCCTTTGGATTACGGGCGGTTAGCGGGTGCCGATCCTTTGAGGTTGTGGCGGTATTTGTCGCTGGCGATATGGTGGCGTGTTTTTGGAGAAAAAGCATGAGGGTCGCGTTCATCGTTGGATCATTTCCCTGTGTTTCGGAAACGTTTATCCTGGATCAGATCACGGGGCTCATGGACCTTGGGCATGAGGTTGTGATATTTGCGGGAGCACGGTCTGATGAGGCGTGTGTGCATTCGGCGGTGCTTCGATACGGCCTTTTGGAAAAGGTCCGTTATCATAATGACAAGCCGCGGGCGTTCGGCCTGCGTATTTTAAAAGCGGCAGTGATGTTCCCGGGAGCGCTAGTCCGTGCGCCAAGAACAGTGCTGTCTTCCTTGAATGTTTTCCGTTATGGCGCGGAAGCGGCATCGTTCAATTATTTTTTTAAGGCACAGGTCTTTCTCAAGGAAGGTGATTTTGACGCAGTGGTCTGTCATTTTGGGCAGAATGGTATTATTGGTGGATTGATGAAAGAATTGGGGGCTTTAAAAGGAAAGTTGCTGGTATTTTTTCATGCTGCGGATATTACCGCGTTCGTGCGTCAGGAGGGCGCGGGTGTTTATGGTAAATTATTCCCGGAGGCTGACCTCTGCCTGGCGATCAGCGAAGATGCCCGACGTCGGCTCATTCATTTGGGGTGCCCTCCCGAAAAGATCAGGGTCTTTCATATGGGCGTTGACCTTAAGCGCTTGGCTTTTCGCGCAATGAAAGAGAATGCGGATGAGGTGCGGATCCTTTCGGTGGCAAGGCTTGTGGAAAAAAAGGGGATCCGTTATGGGATCATGGCAGTGCGTATGTTATCCGCGCGTGGGATCAAGTGCCGTTACGACATTGTTGGGGCTGGCCCTTTGAAAGAAGAATTGCTTCATGACGTTTCGGATCCCGCGGCCCGCGATATTGTTTTCTTTCACGGCGCCCAGGATTCAGCAAAGGTCCTGGGGTTCATGCAAGAGGCGGATCTGTTTCTCTTGTCGAGTATTCCGGCGGTGAACGGGGATGAGGAAGGGATCCCTGTTGTTCTCATGGAGGCCCTGGCAGTCGGAGTCGCGGTCGTTGCGGCGAATACGGGCGCGGTCAAAGAGATCATTATCGACGGAGAAACAGGGCTTTTGGCCCTTCCCAAAGATGTGACAGCGCTGGCGGATAGAATGGAGTATTTCTTAAAGAACAGGGCTTTTGTTAAAAAATGCGCTGAACAGGGGCGGGTTCTTTTAGAGAAGGATTATAATGCGGATAAACTTATTCGGGAGCTTGAGGTTCTTTTAGGGTTTAAGGATATCGAAAAAGGGAAGGGTGATGAGGCATGAAGACAGATAAGAATATGTTCGCCTTGCTTGGAGTGATGGCTGTTATCGGCGCTGGCCTGGTGTACTGGATGACCGGGCCGCAGGGGCTTGGGCTGGATACGGATTCGATCTTCTATTTGCAGGCGGCAAAGAATGTCGCGCTTGGGCTTGGGGTTTCAGCGTATTCCAAAGCCGGAAACCTGGCTTCTCTGGCGTGGTATCCTCCGGGATTTCCGGTCTTTTTATCCTCGGGGTGGTTCCTGGGGATCGGATTTCAGGATTGGGCACGGCTTTGTAATAGTATTTTTTTTGGTGCGAGCGTATTTCTTTCCGGGTTTTTTGTTTTTTACGTGACCAAGTCATGGCGCCCGGCGTTTGTTGCGGCAGGGCTTTTTTTGACGTCTGTGCATTTTCTTGATGTTCACGCCAGGCTTTTAGCGGAACCGCTTTTTCTGGCAGTTCTGTTAGGTTTCTTTTTGGCGCTGGCTATGTTTATTGACACAGGACGCCGGCGCGCTTTTTATACGGCGGCACTGCTGGCAGGTTTGAGTGTGTTCGTGCGCTATGGCGGTATTGTATGTATTCTCGCCGGAGCTGCGGCGATCATCCGCAGTAAAAGAGAGAAGGCATTTCGTGAAACTGTGTTTTTTCTGCTTGTTTCAATGGCCCTTCCGTTATTGCTGTCATTGCGCAATGTTTTGCTGACGGATCATGTGTTCGGCGGCATGATCGGGCATGCCGCGGTATCATTCGAGAAGGTGAAGATCGGGATCGATACGATCTCTGAATGGATCCTTCCGGCAAGTGTGACGTTCATGGTGCGTTGGGCGGTTTTCGCAGGCGTTATCATGATAGGCGGGTTGTGGTGGCAGCGAAGAAAAGTAATGATGTCATCAGAGATATTAAGGGTCATGGGATGTCTCGCGGGATTTATGACTGTTTATTTGGGATCGTGCGTGGTGGTTATGTTCACTGCCCACGCGAGTAGTTTGGATATGGATCACAGGATACTTTTGCCGGTGTATGCCGCGGGAGCGCTTCTTGTGGCTATCGCGGTTCACACCGCTGAGAGTTTGCCTGCGTCGGAGCGCAGGATATTGGCCGCGGTTATCACGATCTTTTTTGTTATGGGGGCTGCACGCAGCGCACATTTGTGGAGCAGATTCCATCGTGAAGGTTACGGGTATACATCGAAAGTTTTCTCTTCCCTGGAAACAGTGAAGGCACTGCGCTCGATCGAAGACCATGTTCCGCTTTATTCCAACGACCCGGCCGCAGTTTATTATTTGACAGGACGTTCGGCTGTTAAAATACCAAAGGTGGGTGAGGGCGTCGGTTATTTTCCGGCAATGCCGGTAGTGTTTAAGGATTTCAGGAATGACCGCGCGGTTGCGGTGATCTTTGGGGCGTCGGGATTTGTAGCGCATGCCCGGTGGGAAAATGCCGCGACAGCTGTTCCTCTTTCCATACTGATGAAGGATCCGGGGGCTGTTATCTATGGGTTTAAAAGAAAATGATCAGTGTTGTTATTCCAACGCATGACCGCCCTGCGCTGTTAACGAGGGCTGTTCAAAGTGTGCAGGCGCAGACGTTCCGGGATCTTGAAATCCTGGTCGTGGATGACGCTTCGGTGTGTCCGGCGGAAGAGGTGCTCGCAGGAGTATCTGATCCAAGGCTGAAAGTACTGCGTTCGGCGAGAGGCATCGGGGCTTCGGCGGCACGGAACATGGGATGGCGGGCGGCCCGGGGAGAGTTTATCGCATTTTTGGATGATGATGATGCATTTTTACCGGTGTTTCTGGAGAAACTTCTTTTAAAGATGCAGGGCGCACCTGTTTCCGTCGGTGTTGTTTATGGTGGAATAAAATTTTTAGATGATCAGGGCGCGGTTATTCGAGAAAGCATCCCCCGCTATCGCGGGAATATATATAAGAAATTTCTTCGGGGAGAAAAAGACGCGAATATTATGGTTCTGGTGCGTCGTGCCTGCCTGGAGAGGGTCAACGGCTTTGATGAGTCTTTAAAGAGTTGTCAGGATTGGGACTTGCTCCTGCGTCTTTCGGTGTTGTATGACGTTGAATGTGTTATGGATATTCTGGGAGTCTGTTATTGCCATGGTGGCCAGCTTTCCGGAGATATTTCGACGCTGATCGCCGGGCGCACGCGGATGGTTGAAAAACACAGGGCTGCCTTTGCGGAAGATTCGTCAGTATTGTGCATCCACTTGAAGCGTTTGGGGAAGATGCATATTATAAACGGCACGCACGAAGAGGCTTTTCGATGGTTTCATGAAGCGGCGGTATTAAACCCGCTGGAATGGGTCAAAATAGGGGCCTGGCTCGCTGTTCATTATGTTGGAGAATGGTTTAACAAATATATCTGGATGGTTAAAAAATAACGCTGTATAGGGCTTGTGATGAAGATCGTTCTTGTTAGTAATTGGAACACACTATTTTTAAATACAAATTACTATCGTGCAGAGGCGTTGCGCGCGCTCGGGCATGAGGTAGTGTTTTTTGATGTGCGCCGATATATTTTCCCCGGGAGGGTGCGTGCCTGGCTTCCTTCTCTTGCGAGCGCCGAACGGGAATGGATGAATAATGCTCTTGTGCGCTGTGTTCAAAAAGAAAAACCGGGGCTGTGTCTGGTTGTCGGCGGAGCGGATATACTACCAAAGACCGTGCGCTGTTTACGCGCGCTGGGGATGCCGGTCTTTTTGTGGACAACAGATGCCCCACACCCGGATCAGATGGCGGTGATCCTGCCTGCGGCCAAGGAATATTCACGGATTTTTTGTGCTGGCACCGAGGCGGTGGATATTTTAAGGAATGCCGGAGTGGCCGAGGTTGAATGGCTTCCGTTCGCCTGTGACCCTGAGCGGCACGCTCCTGCGGCATTAAGGCCCGAAGATGAGCATTATCGCCGGGATATTTCTTTTGTGGGCGCGTATTATCCCAACAGGCTGTCCGTTCTTGAAACGCTTGCAGAGATGAATCTCGGGATATGGGGTCCGCATTGGAACAGGGTTCCGGCACATTCGTCGTTGCGGGAGAAGACGCGGCACGCGTGGATTAATGTTGATGAATGGGTGAAGATCTATTCGTGGGCGGGGATCGTTCTGGTCGTGCATTTTCAGGATGGGAAAATACCGTGTTATCAGGCAAGCCCGAAATTGTTTGAAGCGATGGCCTGTGGCGCGTTTGTCTTGTGCGATGACCAGAAAGATGCGCGGGCTATTTTTAAAGAGGGGGAGCACGTGGTGTTCTTTAAAGATGCGGCGGACCTTAAAGATAAGGCGAGATATTATTTGGAACACCCTGCGTTGAGGGCCCGGATCGCAGCGGCGGGGCGTCAGGAGGCCTTGGCGAGGCATACATACCAGCATCGCATGCGGGTGATCATGGATGCTGCAGGAGGGCGAATATGAAGATGCGGGGCGGCTGGCAAATCCTGTGTTCTTGCGGCCTGCATCATGGGCTCAGGTTTATGCTGCGGCGCAACGTACTTATTCTCATGTATCACGGTTTTCTGGCGCATGAGGATGGTGGAGAGCTTGGCCCGTATCTGTTCAATGACGTGACCGCCGGGCGGTTTGAAGAGCAGCTGTGTTATTTGAAGAAATATTATCATCCGGTGTCGCTCATGGATGTGGTTGCGGCTTCTGAAGGAAAAAAGACGCTTCCGCCGTATGCGGTCGTGCTGACATTCGACGACGGGTATGCGTCGAATTATGAGCAGGCTTTTCCGTTGCTCAAGAAATATCATGTCCCGGCAACTGTTTTTGTGACCACAGCGTTCCTGGACCGGAAGATCGCACTCTGGTCAAGCCGTTTGGCGTACAGTTTTGCCCGCACGCAAAAAGAGCGTTTGAAGGTTATGTTTGGGGCGCAGGAATTTGACCGTCCGATCAGGACGCCGCGCGAGCGGTTAAGTGCGTATGTCGCGATCAAAACATTTTTGAAGAATATTCATCAGGAACAAAGGGAAGGGCTGATCATTCCTGTGGAGGCGGCCCTGGGTGTGGCGCTCGTTCCGGGGGACGAAATGCCGGCTTTTTTTCAGCCGCTTTCGTGGGCACAGGCAAGGGAAATGGCGGCAAGCGATCTGGTGACGATCGGTTCGCATACGCATGAGCATTTTATTCTGGGAAGGACTTCCGTACAGGAAGCGCGCCGCCAGCTCAGCCTTTCAAAAGAGAGGATCGAGGCGGAGACGGGAAGGCCGTGTATTCTGTTTTGTTATCCGAACGGGGACGAGGGGGACTTTTCGGATACGACGTCAGCGCTTGTTCAAGAAGCGGGCTATTGTTGCGCATTGACGACGGTCCCCGGCCATAATGACCCTGCCCGGGGCCTTTTTACCCTCAAGCGCATGGTCGTGGATCGAGGTATGGACTTGGCGTATTTTAAAATGCATATTGTCATGGTGAGGCAGGTTTTACTTCGTTTGAAGAAAAAACTGGCATACGTGATGGGAAAGGTAGTTCATGCGCGTCGTCGTTGAAACAAAGCTTTCGGCTGTTGATCGTGATGCCTGGAACGCGCTGATAGCGCAAAGCACGGTGAGTGCGGTCTTTCAGAGTTATGAATGGCATGCGGCCTGGTTACGGGCCTGTGGCGAGGGCGTGGAGCTTTTCATTGTGTGTGTGTACGAGGGCAGCGCCCTTTTGGGTGTTGGCCCGTTTATGATCACCCGTCATGAGCGTGGAGCTAGGCACGTACGGTTCATTGCGGATGAGCGTGCGGATTATGCGGATATGCTTTGCGCTGCCGGCCGCGATGATGTCCGTACGGCTATTATGGATGCGCTGGCCGCCGGAAAGGCTGGCTGGGATACGCTTGAGCTGAACAATATCCCGGAGCATTCGTTGACGAATGTGTTTTGGCATTCGTACACACGCCGGATGGCGTGGCCCGCCGTGTGGGGAAAGAGGCTGCCGTGCCCGACGATGAAGATCGCGGGGCAGGAAGCCTTTGTTGTCCAGGCAATGAACAAGAAAAGTTTGAAAAGGCACGCGCGGTATTTTCGTGAACGGGGCGATCTTTCTGCGGATCACCGCAGGGATAAGGACGCGATACATCAAGAACTGAACAGTTTTTTTGCGCAACATATTCATCGCTGGAGCGGGCGAGAGGCCCAGAGCCTTTTCTTGGACAGGAAAAATCGGGATTTTTACCGGTATCTGGTGGATGAACTTGCGCCGGCAGGAAAGATCTTATTTACGTCGCTGGTATCGTGCGGGGAGCCGGTGGCGTATCATTTCGGGTTTATTGATGGGGACAGGCTGTTGTGGTACAAGCCGGCTTTTGATATCGGCCTGGCAGAGCATTATCCTGGCGAAGTTTTAATCCGTGAGCTTATCGCGTTTGCGCGTGCGCAAGGCTTCAGTGAGCTGGACTTTACCCGTGGAGACGAATTTTTTAAAACGCGTTTTTCCAATGAAGTCCGGTATAACCGTTCTGTACGGATCTTTAAAAGAAAAAGGGATATGGCCGCATGGGCCATGCGGAGGTTTTTCGACGGGAATGGGCCTGTATTATGGGCGTTGAAATTCTTGCGGGAGGTGTTTGTCACATGTCGGGACGTGCTTTATGCTCGTCGGATCGTTGAACAGTCCAGGCAGGCGGGGACTCACGCATTGACGCCAGAGGCGTATCATGATGACGCGGTTCAGGTGTCGCAGTACAGGAATGCGATTGGCCTGCAAAAACCGGAAATGGCAATTCTCCGGTATTTGCGTCCGGAGTTAAAAGGGATGCGTGTTTTGGATATTGGCGCGGGTGCAGGGAGGACAAGTGTGTATTTCGGGACTGCGGCCGGGGAGTATCTCGCGTTTGACCATGCGCCGCATATGGTAGAGGCGGGCCGGCGGGCGGTGGGGGATATTGTTCCTCCCGGTTCTTTTCTGGAGGGAGATGCCCGGCGGATGAGTTTTGTGGACGATAAAAGCTGTGATCTTGTGCTGTGGAGTTATAACGGGATCGATGGCCTCGATGAGGACGCCCGGTTCAGTGTTTTTAGAGAGGTTCGCCGGGTTGGCAGGCTTGGGGCGTGGTTTTGTTTTTCATCGCATAATATTCAAAGCCTTGGCATTTGGGGGCTCGTGGCTCCGGGAATGTTCCTCAGGCGTTTGCGCAGGTATGTTCTTTATCGCGAAGCGAACAAGGGGCTTGAACGGTTTCACGGAAAAGATTCGGGTATGGTGTTTGATGCCTGGGGGCATTATCAGATACCGATCTATTATATTGCACCGGAAGCCCAGGTCATTCAGTTGAAAGAGTGCGGTTTTCGTGATGTGCGCGTATATTCCCTGGAAACGGGGCGCGAAGTGCGCGATGCGGGCGGCCGTTCGCGTATGACAGACAGCTGGGTTTATTATTTATGCCGGATATGAACAGCAATACGGTGATGAATATTGTTCATCTGATCCCTTCGTTGGGTTTTGGAGGCGGGGTTGAGAATTTGTTGTATCATTTCTGCCGTGTGTCGGACAGGTCCCGTTTTCGATTTTCTGTCTTTTATTGGGATGACCCGGATGATTTTGCCGATAAGATCAAAGCAACAGGCGTGGACGTTCAACGCCTTTCTATTTCAAACGTTGTTTCTCTGGATGGGGCATTGAAGGTTGCGGCGGCTGTCAGGCAGGCCAAGGCGCATGTTATTAATTCCTATTTTATTGATGCTGATCTGCTGGGCTTCATGGCTTCGCGTTTGACCGGAGTCCCGTTGGTGATGAGTAATCATAGTTACCCTTTTCCCGAGAACAGATGGCAGGCGTTGCGTTATCGGCTTATGTCTGGAGGCATGCAAAAGATCATTTGTGTATCACGGGCGGTCAAGCAACACATGATGGATACCACCGGTATTCGAGAAGGTAAATTTGAGGTTATTCATAATGGCGTTGACCGGGAGCTGTTTTTGAATAAACGCACACCCGAGCAGATGACGGCGATCCGAACAACATTCGGATTTTCCGCGGCACACCGGGTGATCGGAAATGTGGCCAGGCTTGTGCCTGCAAAAGGGTATGATTATTTTCTTAAGGCCGCGGGTATTGTGGCTCAAAACTTTCCGGAGGCCAGGTTTTTGATCGTTGGGGGCGGTTCAGACATTGATCTTAAGGTGCTTGCCGGGAAGCTTGGGATCGCGGATCGGGTCGTGTTCGCGGGGCCGAGGAAAGATGTGGCGGATATTTTGAGTATTATGGATGTTTTTCTGTTCCCGACCTATGACGAAGCGTTCGGTATTTGCCTTCTTGAGGCCATGGCCGCCGGAGTGCCGGTGGTGGCATCACGGCGTACGGCGATCCCGGAGATCATTACAGACGGGAAAGAGGGGTTTTTAGTGCCGCCGAGGGATGAGGCAAAGATCGCGGACGCGGTCATGCGGATACTCGGGGATGCGGCATTGTCAAAGAGATTTGCGCTGGCGGGGGTCGAGCGTTCCAGGGATTTTACGCTTGACGCAATGGTTAAAAAAACTGAGGCGGTGTATGAACGTGCCGGGCGGCGTTAATATCCTGTATCTTCACAACAGCGTCGAGATCAGCGGCGGGGAGCGGAGCCTTCTTCAGCTGTGGGAAGGCCTTGATCGTTCAAGGTTCAAGCCGTTTCTCCTCGTGCCGGCTGAAGGGCCGCTCACTGCGGCGGCGCGGTCGCTGGGGGTTGAGGCGGCTATCCTTCAGGTTCCGCGCCTTGAGGCCAGGAATGTGCGCGCTGTGTGGCGCGCGGGATGGCAGTTGTTTGAATATTTAAAAGTCAGGAATATTCGGCTGGTTCATTCGTATACACCGCGGAATAATATGTTGTCGTCTGTTGTCGCGAGGTTCTGCGGCGCTCGGGTGATATGGCATGAGCGCAATCTTGTTCTCGACGGAGAGAAGGATGTTTCAAGGGCGTGTTCCTGGATGGCGGATCGGATCATTTGTAATTCCGGGGCTGTGGCCCGCCGGTTTGAATCGAACGGGTGCAGATTAAAACATATGTGTGTGATCCTTAACGGTGTGGATACTGCACGGTTTTTGCCTGGCGACGTGGAATCTGCCAGGCGTGAGCTTGGGCTCATCCGGAAGTTTGTGGTCGGCGCGGTTTGTAATTTGAATCCCAGGAAAGGGATCGATGTTTTTTTAAAAGCCGCGGCGAGTATTGCACGTCAGGTGCCTGAGGCGGCGATTCTCGTCGTTGGCGGCGCTTTTGGAGATATGCCGCCAGGGCAGGAAGCCGCGCTTGTTCAACAGGCCAAAGTATTGGGCCTTGAGGGCAGGATCGTTTTTGCGGGTTTTAAGGAGGATGTCCGCCCGTATCTTAACGCCATGGATGTCCTGGTGCATCCGACAGAGAAAGAAGCGTGTTCACGGGCGGTCCTGGAAGCGCTTGCCTGCGGCAAGCCTGTTGTGGCGTTCCATGATGGCGGCAATCCGGAGCTGGTGGCAGATGGATTGACCGGGGTTCTTGTGAAGGAACGGACATTTGAGGGATTGGCCGCGGGGGTGATGCGTCTGTGGCAGGATCCGGCAGAACGCGCGGCGATGGGTTTTCAGGCACGGGCATCCGCAGAACGCCTGTTCAGCGCTCGGCGTAACACAGAACAAACGCAGGCATTGTATGAAGAACTTTTAGTTTCAGCGTAAGGAGGCATTTTTTAATATGCGTATTGGCATCGACGCTCGCGAAATTCAAAACGGAGTTTTTACAGGCATCGGGCGTGCTTTGTATAATTTCCTTCATTATTTTGACCGTGGTATCCATAACGACTGTTGTTTTGTGTTTTCGACGAAACCGCTGCCGTTTCATTTTTCGGACAAGATCGTGAATGTTGTCATGGAAGAGGTCACGACATTTATCTGGGATCAGGTGCAGCTGCCGTGGTCTGTTCGCGAAAAGAATATTGAGATATTTTATTCGCCGTATTACAAACTTCCTTTGTTCGGGGCTGAAAAAAAAGTTTGCGCGGTTTTGGATGTGATGTATCTGACGTTTCCCGAGTATGAGCGGCAGATGGGGCTGCCGTTGTGGCTGTATTACCAGGTTTTGGGACGGGAATATCTTAAGGCTGCGGCGAAGATACTGACCTGCTCATATTTTTCAAAAGAAGATATTATCAGGATTTGGGATGTTGATCCGCGCAAGATCGAGGTCATTCCCTTAAGTGTTAGCGATGTGTATCGGCCGGATGAATCTTTGGCAGTGATCGAAGCGGTCCGGGCGCGTTTTGACCTTCGGGGGCGGTATATTCTTTATGTCGGGAATTTTAAAATGCATAAAGATGTCATGACACTATGCCGGGCATTTGAGATGCTGTCGGAAAAAGATAAAGAATTGAAGCTTGTCCTGGTGGCGCCCCTCAAGGACGGATATGCGGCCATGCATGCGTGGCTTGCGGACAAGGGGCTTCTGGGGCGCGTGCTTTTTACAGGCGCGATCACGGACGAGGGAACCCTGAGGACGCTCTACAGCGCGGCGGAAGTGTTTGTGATGCCGTCGTTATCTGAGGGGTTCGGGCTTCCTCCGGTTGAAGCCATGGCCTGCGGGACGCCGGTCGTCTCGAGCCATGCCGCGTCTTTGCCTGAAGTTGTTGGCAACGCCGGGATATTGATCGCTCCCGGGCAGCCCGAAGTGATGGCTCAGGCGGTCGGGCGCATTCTTGAGGATCAGACATTCCGTCAGGACCTGGTGATCCGGGGGCTTAAGCATGTGGAGCAGTACCGCGAAGCTCGGATAGGCAAGCGCATGTTCGATTTTTTTAAAAATCTGGCAGGCTGATGAATAAAGACATTCGAAATATTCTTTTTATTGCTCCCGGCGGGATCGGGAATCTTGTTTTATCGATTCCTTCTTTGCGCGCTCTTAAAGCGCAATGGCCGGATGCCGGGATCACGCTTTTGACGTGCGAGGCAGGCGTTGAAAAGATCCTGGATCATGAAGGGCTTGTGACGGACACGGTATGTTTTAAGGCGACGCCCGGCCAAGATCTTTTTGGATGCCTGTCGCAGGTTCGAACGTTGCGCGCCAAAGGCTTTGATATGGCGGTCTCGGCGGGAGGCGTGAATCCGTTATCGTCCGGTATGGTTGGGGTGCTCTCTGGGATACCGATACGTGCCGGGCAGGCCGTGAATGGCGGGAGCTGGCTGTATACGCAGAGGTCAGCTTATGCAAGCGATGAACATGAACTCGAAGGCGGGCTTTCGGTCGTGCAAGCGCTGGGTTGTCCGGTTGTTGAAAAGCTTCCGTCGTTGCGTATAACATCTGAAGAAGAGTCGGAAGCCCGGGATTATTGCGCGCGGCTCGGGATCGCGGCAGGAACGCGGCTTGTTGGTATTCACAGCGGTGTCGGAAAGAAAATGCACGCGCAAAGGCAGTGGCCGTTAGAGCGTTTTGTTCGGGTGATGGATGCGCTTGCCGATACGTTGGGCGCAGTTTTTGTCCTGACTGGTGGTTCCCATGAGCAGGAAGATGTTCGCCGTATCGCGGCGTTAACACGCGCAACAGCTTTTTCCACAGCCGGAGAGTTATCCTTGCGCGGCACCGCGGCGGTCTTGAAAAAATGCTGTCTTGTGATCAGTAATGATAGTGGCCCGGCGCATATCGCGGCGGCTGTCGGGACGCCGCTCATCGTTCTTTTTGGGCCGGTTGATCCGGTTAAGTCGCGTGCCAGAGGAGAGAACGTCGCTGTTTTTTCAAAAGAGGGGCCGGATCGCATCCTGCGCATAACGCCCGAAGAAGTTATTTTAAAAGCCATGGAAATGTTGTCATGAAAAAACGCGTGCTGCATATTATTACCCGGCTTGACCCCGGAGGATCGACGACAAATACCCTTGAGACCGTGGCACGCCTTGATACAAGCAAGTATGAGGCGCATCTGGTGGCGGGTGCCACTGCGGATCCTTCAGGAAAAGCCGCGGCGTTTATGCGTGATCGCGGTATCGCGTGTACGTTTGTTGATGAGCTTGTGCGGGAGGTTGACCCAGGGCCAGACATCAAGGCTTTTTTTGCGCTGCGTTCCATTATTCAGAAGGGTGCCTATGACATTGTTCATACGCATTCGTCAAAGGCCGGGATCCTCGGGCGCTGGGCCGCGAAGTCCGTTGGTGTCAAACATATTGTTCATACGCCGCACGGGCATGTGTTTTACGGATATTTCTCGCCGTTGAAAACAAAAGTCTTTATAACGATTGAGCGCCTGACCGCGTATGTGACAGACAGGCTGGTGGCATTGACAGCGGCTGGCGTCCGTGAACATTTGGAATTCAAGGTCGGCAGGGAAAAACAGTGGGTCACGATCCCCAGCGGCATTAATCTCGCGGAGTTTAAAGAAAATGCGTCTGCGCGTATGCGCATCCGTCGGGAATTCGGATTCCAGGATCATGAATGCGTGATCATTTGCGTTGCGCGCCTTGAGCCGGTAAAGGGGCTTGGCACGTTGATTGAAGCTGTCGGGATTTTGCGCAGCGAGGGGGTACATGTTCGCCTTCTTCTGGCAGGAGGCGGGGGTGAAGAGATGGCGTTAAAGGCTTTGGTTTTTGAGAAAGGGCTCATGGATCGTGTTGTTTTTGCCGGGCACAGGGACGATGCCTCGGATATTCTCAACGGAGCGGATATTTTTGCGCTTGCCTCGCGCAATGAAGGGATGGGCCGTGCGGTCATTGAAGCCATGGCCTGCGGCAAGCCGGTGGTTGTCAGCCGTACGGGCGGATTACCTGAAATTGTAACGGATGGGGTGGAAGGTTTTTGCGTTGAGCCGGGGGATGCGCTCGCGTTCGCGAACGCACTGGGTATGGTCGTCAAGGATACGGCCCTGCGCGGGCGGATGTCTGAAGCGGCCCAGCGCCGGGCAACCGGGGAATTCAGCGTTGAAACAATGGTGCGAAAAATAGAATGTTTATATGACGGGCTTATACAGGGCTTACCGGAGGGGTTATGACAACATTACGCAAGAAGTATCACGATCTCGGGAACAAGATCAACACGGCGCTCATGTACATCGGGGCGGTGAAAGATCAGGTCGAAATGTATGGTGGGTCAGAGGAAGATAAAAAATATTTCGGGAACACGATCAAGAAATGCCTTGTTGCGGAAAATGTCCTGCTTGAGTTGGACCAGGAATTGTCGGCGATCAAGGCTGTCGCGTACAGCCTGACAGACCCTGACAAGGATTTAAAGGAGCTTGCGTTAGAAGCCAAAGCGCGCAATCAGGATGTGAAGCTTCTGGTGATCGATAATGACCGGGGGCTGTGCACGATCATCAAAGAAAAATATGAGGGGCGCGGATTTAAAGTGGAGACAGCGATCGACGCTGATTCTGGGAAAAGAATGCTTTTGTCCTGGGTGCCGGATATTCTATTGCTCGATCTTTATTTGAATGTGGGCATGGAGGGTGTTGATATTTTACGGTTCATCCGTTCAGAAAAATTGCCTGTTAAATGTGCGATCATTACCGGCGAGACAGATGAAGACAAATTAAAAGATGTCCGGGCGCTTCAGCCGGATGAGATGCTTATCAAGCCTGTGATGGCGGCACAATTGACGGCGAAGATCAATGCCATGGTGTCATCGTTGAGGAGGAAATAACGCATGGCCGCGACTCCGGAAGGTATACGTCTTTTATGGAAGGCGCTTGAAGGCGCGCATGAGCGTGTTGCGCCGGCGGTTTGGGATGCGATGGATATTTTCTGTGTCGCGCGGCTGGATGAAATGATCGCGATCGCCAGCCGGGCGGGTGAAGGGCCTGTGCCTGTTGAAGATGCCCGTGTAATCACGGCGCTGGCCGACCGGGTCCGAAGATTTCTGCAGGGCTTCAAGAGATCTTCCGATGGTATCGGCGGTGTTAAGGACGGCGTTGTCATGTTAAGTCCGATAGCGCTTGAGCTTGTCGCGCATTATGTCGGTAACGACCTGTACAAGATCATTTTGATCGCCGATGTTTATGATGCGTTTCCTGAGCCTTTAGCTGCCGGAGCTGGCGTTAAGATCATAGCCAATGCCACGATGATCAAGGATTTTTTAAAAGATTTGAAAGAAAAGACACGATAAATATATGATCCGCATCCTTGTGATCGATGATGAGCCGGATTTTAACAGCCTGATGGTGGAGCATTTTACGCGCATGGGCTGCGCGGTTGATACCGCCGAGACCGGAGAGCTCGGTTTTGAAAAGATCCGCGTCAAGAGGCCGGACATTGTGATCGTGGATAACAGGCTTCCCGGGATCAGCGGGATTGAGGTGGTCAAGCGTTTGAGGGCTGAGCACAAGCATCTTTTTATTGTTATGGTGACGGTGGATAAAGAAGAAGAGGTGATGGCGGTCCTTGGGCCGATTAGGGTGGACCGCTATGTTAAAAAGCCATTTCGGCTCGACGTGTTGAATGACGCGGTGGTGGCGCTGGTCGCTGGCGCAAAAAAAGGACAACGTACGGAGGTTTTGGATGAGACCTAGAATACTGATCGTGGATGATGAGGCGGACATCCGTGAGACGTTCGCGGATTTTATTCAGAAAAGGCTCGATTGCGTGATTGACCTGAAAGCCAATGGGGTAGAGGCGATCCTGGCGCTCGAAGCTGAAGAATATCACGTGTTGTTGCTCGACCTTCAAATGCCCGGAGTTGATGGTTTTGAAGTGCTCGCCCGGGCGATGGCGCTTAGGCCCGGAATGATCATTCTTGTTATGTCGCGGCTCGATGACCCTGTTCGTGAGAAAAAGATCGAAGATACCGGCGCTGTTTATATCACAAAACCCGCGTCGCTCAAGGCTGTTCTAGCCTGCATCGAGCGAAAACTCGCCGAGCGCAGATAAGTCCACTAACCGCCACAACCTCCGGGGTTATGTCGGTTGTTGATTATTTATCAAAGTTAAAAGTTGTAGTTTTGGACAGGGTAGTGGACGATCAGGACAACGGAGGTGCTTTTGGAGTCGTTAAGAAAGGAATGCATTTGTCGCGCGTTAAATGCAAAATGCTCGCCTTTATGAAATGTTTTTCTTTCCTCGGATAAGGCGCTTTTGAGAACGAGCGTCACCCTTCCGATCTGGACCATGAACCACTTTACAGAATCTTTGGCGTCGGCTTTATCCTGTTCTTCCGAAGTGCGGCCGCCGGCTTTTAAAACCAGTTTACCCGGAACAAAAGGAAGGGTGTGTGAGAACGTGTGAAGCGCGGCCTTGTCATTATAAGTGAAGACGCCTTCGCTGGGATCTTCAGGTGAAACTTCCGCATCTGTGCCTTCACGGACACTGGAGGTGCCAACGCCAAGGGTGAGGGCGATCTGGTTTAATGTCTGTCCGCGGGCTACGACCTTCCCTTTAAGTGCGCGCATTAAAGTCCGCTTGGAAATAGCCTTATCTTCAAATAAATCTGCCAGGTGAGTATAGAACCCCTCCAGGGTCTTATGCCCGGCTTCGCGGATCATCTGTCTGATTTTTTCGCCTAATGTCATATATTTTTACAACCCCTAAATATGCCAACATATTGTAGCCGACCGAATGGTGAGCTTGTCGAACCATTGTGTCAGCCCGTTTTTAGTATAACCCAAGACCATCTAAAGTCAACAAAATATGTGACATATTTGTAACAATGCAAATAAAATATGTCACATGCATTGATAAATAAAGCATAAGTATATGGTATAAAGCTACTTGCACATAATGACATATTATGTCATATGACGTTGACAAATGTCACCTTTTAGTCTATATTTTTAATATCACAACTGAAAGGGGAATATATGAGAGCAGTATTAATCTTACGGGATGAACGGGCGGGGGACGCAAGAGTGTTGGTTTTTTTGAAGGAACGGCGCTTAAGGGCGAAGGTGATCGAATTGCTTGAGCATGATAGGGGCAAGGAAGCTTTTGAGATCTTTAAAACAAAAGCTGAAGTTCAGGCCTATCTGCCAGCCGGCGCCGAAACGCACATGTCCGAAATGACACTGGTGGAAGAGCTCCTGTAGAATTAATGGTGACAGTCACCATTAATTTTTATCGACGGGAGAATTTGGTCATAGTGTATTTCTTAAAACTCTTGGAATATGACCATTTCTTCCCGACGGTAAAGAATAATTGTGACTGGCACCATTTTCTTCTGTGATAGAATAACGCCATGATCTGTGCGATCCATCAGCCTCAGTATCTTCCGTGGCTCGGGTATTTTGAAAAAATACACCGATCCGATGTGTTTATTCTCCTCGACAATGTGCAGTTCAAGAAGAATGAATGGCAGAATCGCAACAAGATATGCACGCCGAATCCGCCGGGATGGCAATGGCTGACCGTGCCGGTCCTGCATGACTTCGGGCAGAATATTAATGAAGTGCAATTAAATCCAGCGGTCGCGTGGGCCGGGGAGCATGTGCGCGCGATCGAGATGAATTATGCCCGTGCTCCGTATTTTAAAGAGATATGGCCCGCGCTGCGTCCGCTGTATGACGCAACCTGGCCGAACCTTGCGGCATTGAACAGCGCGTTTGTTCAAAAGATCGTCGCGATCCTTGGGATCAAAACGCGCCTCGTCACGGCTTCAAGCCTTGCGGTTTCGACGACAAAGACCGAGCGCCTCGTTGACCTGTGCCGCGCAGTCGGATGCGATACGTATCTTGCCGGCGCGGGTTGCGCCGAGTATATGGATTTTGAATTATTCAAGGCGTCAGGTATCACGGTTGAAGTTCAGCTCTATACGCATCCGGTGTATCCGCAGGTCTGGGCGCATACGCCCGAGGCATTTATGCCGCATATGTCAGTAATCGACCTGCTCTTTAATGCGGGCAAGGATTCATTAAAAATCCTTGCAGAGCGCGCATAATCCTCTGATAATAAATATATGAATATTTTAGCCATTGGGGCCCATCCGGATGATATTGAGCTTGGCTGTGCCGGGACCATGCTGCGGTATGTTTCCCGCGGCCATGCGGTATATTATCTTATTATGAGCGACGGCAGTCAGGGCGGGAGCCCGTCGGTCCGGCGGGAAGAGCAGGAAGCCGCGGCTGCGCGTGTCGGCGTTAAGCATGTGTTCTGGGGTGATTGCGTGGATACGCGTTTTACAGTCAATCGTGAGATGGTGTCTTTGATCGAAACGGTTTGCAGTGAAGTTAAACCCGATGAAGTTTATGTGAATTACGCCGAAGATTCCCATCAGGACCATCGGGCGCTGACCCGGGCTGTCATCTCGGCTACGCGTTATATTCCGCGCGTTTTATTTTATGAAGATTATACGTCGATCGGCTTTAATCCCGAGATATTCGTTGATATTTCTGAGGTGATCGAGCAGAAGATCGACGTGGTCAAGTGCCACCGTTCTCAGGTGAGCCGTCAGCAGGCCGCGGCTCTCGCGCCGCTGGATATGCTGGAAAGTATCCATGCCGTCGCGCATTTTCGCGGGTTTCAGGGCAAAGTGCGTTATGCCGAAGGCTTTAAACCGCTTCGTTATCTGAAGATCATTTAATATGCCTGTGATCCCTCATTCTCGTCCCACGATCTCTTCCCAGGATATCGCATGTGTTGTGAAGGCCCTCAAGTCGGGGCAGGTATCCGCGGGGCCGCAGGTCGAGGCTTTTGAGAAAGAATTTTGCCGTACATTCCGGGTTAAAGAGGCGTGTGCTGTTGCGTCAGGTACGGCGGCGCTTCATCTGGCGCTGGCTGGCCTGCGTGTCGGACCGGGGGATGAAGTGATCCTGCCGACATTCGTATGTACGGCATTGTTGAACGCGGTCCATTATGTCGGCGCGACACCGGTTTTGGCGGATGTGTGCTACAAAGACGGGAACATTGATCCGAAAGACGTTTCCCGTCGGATCACTCCGCGCACGAAAGCGATGTTGGTGCCGCATATGTTCGGTTTTCCTGCGGACATGAAAGCGTTGCTTAAGTTCAAGATCCCCATCGTCGAGGATTGTGCCCAGGCCGTTGGTGCCAGGATCGGAAAGGCCCATGTTGGCAGTATCGGGCATGCCGGCGTCTTTTCTTTCTACGCGACCAAAATGATGGTGGCCGGTGAAGGCGGGATGCTGGTATCGTCGGATAAGGCGCTCATGACGGAAGCGCGCGACCTCATGTGTTATGACCATAAGCCGGAATACCGCCTGCGGTTTAATTACAAGTTGACGGATATTCAGGCCGCA
>JADFWS010000022.1 GCA_015234065.1 Candidatus Omnitrophota bacterium | reverse complement strand
TTCTGTTCTATTTCAATTGTCCTTTCCGGGAAGATCGATGCCGCGGCGCTCGTCTCCGGTGAAAAGAATTATCTTATTGTGAACGATGAAGCCAGCTCGGTAGTGTTGCAGAATGTTGATGTCGGCCGGGAAGCGTATCGTAATGGCACTTGGGGGATATGGGAGTTAATGCGGGCCCCTGGCGTGAGGCGTTCATTCCGCCTGGCTCTTTCCAGGAATATTATAGAGAAGTTTAAAGACAGGATCCTTGGCAGATAGGTGCCTCTATGGACAAGATCCGAATCTATGACGTTTTAGGCGTGCACATTTCGGCTGTTGATCCAGAGCGTGCGGCGATGAATATGTGTGAACTGGTGAAAGAGCGGGCCAAGGGATATGTATGCGTTGCGCCGGTCTCCACCATTGTTGATGCCAAAAAAGATCCGGGATATTGCGAGGTTGTTAATGCGGCCGCGATGGTGACGCCTGACGGCGCTCCTGTTGCCTGGCTTGGCCTGGTTAAGGGGTTTAAAGAGGTGCGCCGTACCTATGGTCCGGAGATGATGCTTCGTGTGTGTAACGCAGGGCAGGCTTTGGGGATAAGACATTTTTTCTATGGCGCGACTGAGGCTGTGTGTGCTAAATTGGTCGAGCGTTTAACAGGGCGATTTCCGGGTATTCTGGTTGTCGGTGTCTATGCGCCGCCATTTACGCCAAAAGCTTCATTGTTGACGCCGGAAGTTGCCCGAATGATCAATGAAGCTAAGCCGGATATTGTATGGGTTGGCCTGGGTGCGCCAAAACAGGACATATGGATGGCGCTTAACCGGAGCGCCTTGGACGCGCCTGTCCTCGTGGGTATTGGGGCGGCGTTTGATTTTCATGCCGGGGTAAAGCCTCAGGCGCCACAATGGATGGGACGCGCAGGCCTGGAATGGCTGTTTCGCCTGTGTTCAGAGCCCCATCGGTTGTGGAAAAGATATTTAATAGGTAATACGTTATTTATTTATTGGATCATTGTAGATGCAATAGCGACATGTTTTATGCGGCGATCGCGGATTGACCGCTGATGGTGATGATGCCTTATTTGGTTAATTAATCCTATGATCAGTCGCACCCTGCGTATTTTTATTCGCCTGTCCTATGTTGCGATCGACGTTATTTGTATTCTTTTAAGCGTTTTTCTCGCTTGCTGGATACGTCAGACCGCATTTCCTGTTGATATGCGGCAGTTGTTCTTTGACGCGGATAATCCGTTCCATCTTGTTTTTGTGATGTGGACTATTTCGGTGGTTTTTTTCAATAGTTTCTACCATTTGTATCAGACCCGGCGCGAAGTGATGGAATCGTACGAGATCGGGCTCGTGATCCGTTCAGTGTGTTTAGCTGCGCTTGCGGTCCTGGTTTTTGTGTACAGCATGAAGATCGTGGGATTTCCCCGCTCGGCGTTCCTTCTTCTGGTCGGGTTTACGACGGTTCTGTTTTGCCTGTGGCGTGTGGTGAAAAGGATTTTTGTCGAATTCCTGGCCGCGAACGGGTATAACAACGCGAGCGTCCTTATTGTCGGGGCGGGTAAGGTGGGGCTCATGCTCGCCGAGGAGATCCGCCGGCATCCGGGCTTCGGGCTTAAGATCATCGGTTTTCTGGATGACACTAAAACAACGCAGGATCTGCCGTCCGGGTATGAAGTGGTGGGCACGCTCAAGGATTTTGAACAGGTTATTCAACGGCGGTTTGTGTCTAAAGTTTTCTTTACGGTCCATCCGGATGGCACTATTTTTTATGAACTGCTTGAAATGGCGAAGGAATTGAAAGTCGGCGTTCGTGTGGTCCCGCAGGCGTTCGATCAGGCGACAGGCGATTTGTTCAAATATAATGTCGGGCTTATTCCGGTCCTTGAATATTGCGATGTGGGCCATAACCGGCGGCAGTATGGGAAGCGCATTTTTGATATTGTTGTTTCATCTGTGGGCTGTATTTTTTTAAGCCCGTTCTTTCTGGCTATCGCGATCTGGATACGTTTTGACAGCCCGGGGCCGGCATTTTATTTTTCCCGGCGTTACGGGCGTGGCGGGAAAGTGCTTAAGATGTGGAAGTTCCGCAGTATGGTCGTGGATGCCGACGAGAAGTTGAAGGAGCTCAAGCAGCGCAATGAGGTGGATGGGCCGATCTTCAAGATCCGTCAGGACCCGCGCGTGACGCGCGTGGGCCGTTTCTTAAGGAAATATTCGATCGATGAGCTGCCGCAACTGGTGAATGTCCTGCTTGGGGATATGAGCCTGGTGGGCCCGCGGCCGCTGCCGATCGATCAGGTGGAGACTGAGGATTTGAAACAGTTGAAACGATTGGAAGTCCGTCCGGGGATCACGGGATTATGGCAGGTGCGCGGCAGAAGCGACCTGCCCTTCCATCGCCTGGTGAAATGGGATGCGTGGTATATCAACAACTGGTCGTTCTGGCTCGACGTGAATATTTTATTTGAGACCATACCGGTCGTGTTAAAAGGCAAAGGGGCCTATTAAGCAAGGGAGAACGCGGGCATTATGAAGAAAGCGCTTATTACCGGCATCACAGGGCAGGACGGGTCGTATCTGGCAGAATTCCTTTTGGATAAAGGGTACGAAGTGCATGGCATTATCCGCCGGGCGAGTTCGTTCAACACCGGGCGTTTGGATCATTTGTATAAAGATCCGCATGAAAAGGGAGTGCGCCTGAAGCTGCATTACGGCGATCTGAACGATGCAACATCCGTAAAACATATCCTTAAGGAGGTTGATCCCGACGAGGTTTATAATCTGGCGGCGCAGAGCCATGTGCGCGTGAGTTTTGATATTCCGGAATATACGGGCGAGATCACGGCCATGGGCACAACACGCCTTTTGGAGGCGATCCGGGATATGGGCGGCCGCGCGAAGTTTTATCAGGCGTCGAGTTCCGAAATGTACGGCAAGGTTCTGGAAGTGCCGCAAAAAGAGACAACACCTTTTTATCCGCGCAGTCCCTACGGTGTCGCGAAAGTGTACGGCTACTGGATGACCGTAAATTACCGCGAAGCGTACAACATGTTCGCGTGTAACGGGATCCTTTTTAATCATGAATCTCCGCGCCGCGGAGAGACGTTCGTAACGCGCAAGATCACGATGGCGCTGGCACGCATCAAGCACGGCTTGCAGGATAAATTGTACCTCGGGAATCTCGACGCCAAGCGCGATTGGGGTTTTGCCGGGGATTATGTCGAGGCCATGTGGCTTATGCTTCAAAAGGCCAAGGCCGATGACTATGTGATCGCGACCGGAGAAACATATTCTGTGAAGGATTTTCTCAAGGTGGCGTTTGAGCATGCGGGGCTGAACTGGAAAAAGTATGTCGCGATCGATAAACGCTATTTCCGTCCGACGGAAGTGGAGCTTTTGCTGGGCGACGCTTCAAAGGCGCGCCGCGTCCTGAAATGGAAGCCCAAAGTGGGTTTTGAAGCGCTTGTCAAGATGATGGTCGATGCGGATATGGCCTTGGTCGAAAAAGAAGTGTACGGCTTAAAAGGGAAGCGATGAATTTTTGGCTGAATAAGAAAGTCATCGTGACCGGCGGAGCCGGCTTTCTGGGCCAGGCCGTGGTTCGAGAGCTTAAGGCTCGCGGCTGTGCCGATATTTTTATCCCGCGTTCCAAAGAATATGATCTGCGCGAAAAAGAAGCTGTTATCCGGATGTTTGAAAAAGCTCGTCCGGATGTGGTCATTCATTTGGCTGCGGTTGTTGGCGGTATCGGCGCTAATCGGGAAAATCCCGGCAAGTTCTTTTATGATAATCTGATGATGGGTGTTCAGCTTATTGAGCAATCGCGGCTTTTCGGCATTAAAAAGTTTGTGTGTTTGGGCACGATCTGCGCGTACCCGAAGTTTACGCCCGTTCCTTTTAAGGAAGAAGACCTGTGGAATGGTTATCCCGAAGAAACAAACGCGCCCTATGGCATTGCGAAGAAGGCGCTTTTGGTTCAGCTTCAGGCATATCGTCAGCAGTACGGGTTTAATGGTATTTATTTGTTGCCGGTCAATTTGTACGGCCCCGGGGATAATTTTGCACCCGCGTCTTCCCACGTTATTCCGGCGTTGATTAAGAAATGTGTTGATGCCAAAAGGCGCGGGGATACGGCGGTTGAAGTCTGGGGTACGGGTAACGCAACGCGTGAATTTTTGTATGTGGATGATGCGGCGCGCGCGATCGTGATGGCGGCAGAGAAATACGATAAGGCGGAGCCTGTTAATCTGGGCACAGATCGTGAGATCTCGATCGGAGACCTTCTGCAGGAGATCATTAAGGCGACGGGCTTTAGAGGTAAGGTGGTATGGGATGCCACGAAACCTGATGGCCAGCCCCGCCGGCGTTTGGATGTATCACGTGCGGGTAAAGAGTTCGGGTTTGAGGCGAAGATGCCTTTTTCAGAAGGCTTAAAACGGACAGTGGACTGGTATTTAGCCCATGCGGCGGAACAGGGTTGTTGATGACGATCTTTTGGCTTGACCGGCTTATGTTCTATGCGCTCTGCGCGCTCTTTTTTGTCCTTCCGGCGGCTATTGCCGGTGTGGGAATATTTGGAGTGCTTGCGATCGTATTCTTTTTGCTTAAGACATGGCTTGTTTTTTCGGAGAAGTCGCGCCATTGCGGCTGGGGCGGCGTTTTAAAGGACATCTCTGCACGATCTTTTGGGGAAGACCGTGGCGTCTTGCTGCCGGTGTTTCTTTATGCGGCGTATTGTTACAGCTCGATCTTTACAAGCCTGTATCCGTCATTGAGCATCCCGGCTTTTTTTGGAAAGATCCTCGAGGGTGTTTTTATCCTTCTGGCCATGCGCGATGCGGTGTCGAGTTACAGCCGCGCGAAGACGCTGTTGATCGTCGTTCTTTCCGGCGCGTTCATTCTTTGCCTGGATGGATTCATTCAACTCGGGTTCGGGCATGACATTTTTAAGCATCTTGTGGCTCAGGCTGGACGGGTTTCAGCGTCGTTCAAGCATCCGAATGGGCTTGGCGCATATTTGATCGTTCCTGTCCTCTTGGGTTTGGGCTGGGTGATGTGTGGGACATGGAAAGCATGGCAGAAGTCCTGGAAGATATTGGTAGCGTCACCGATCTTTCTTGTGGCTATGGTGAGTGTAATGGGGCTTACGTATTCACGCGGCGCCTGGTTGGGGATGTTTGTGGCTATTGTGCTCCTGGGATGCCTGCAGAGGCGATGGATCGTTTTTATAGGCAGCGTGACGCTGGTGTTCTTTTTTGTGTTCAGCCCGCTTTTATTGCAGGTCCGTGATGTTTCGATCGGATCAGATGCGCCGGCACAGGGGCTGATTAATATCGGGAATGTCGGTAGCGGGCGATATACTTTTTGGAAAGATGCGATCAAGATCATTGAAGATCATCCGGTCTTTGGGACAGGGCTTAACACGTATACCATTGTCATTAAAGATTACGCTGCCATTTGGCGACAATATCCGCATAATTCATATCTTCAGAAAGGCGCGGAGCTTGGCCTGGTCGGGCTTGCGCTCTTCTTGTGGATGTTGGGCGCGGTCGTTGCGGGCGCGTTCAGGTCGCTCCGTGCGATGCCGGCAGGAAAGATAAAAATGTTCTATATCGCGTTGTGGGCGGGCTTTGTAGGCCTTCTTGTCCAGAGTGGCGTGGATACGACCATGTATTCGGTGCAACACGGTGTCTTTATATGGGGGATCATGGGGTTTTTAATGCCTTCGGTCGCTTCCAGGATCTTAAAAGCCTGAAATTGACAAACCGCGCGGCCTATATATAATAGAAAAACATTTTTCAATCAAAAACACACGTTAGTTCCTTTTGAGGAGGAGAAGCATCATGAATAAAATGACTGTCCGTGACATTGACCTGAAGAATAAAAAGGTCATTATCCGCGTGGATTTTAACGTCCCGCTTGAAGGTGACAGGATCACGGATGATATCCGTATCCGCGCCGCTGTTCCGACGATCAAGTATGTGATCGAAAAAGGTGCGTCTAAAGTGATTTTGATGAGTCATTTGGGCCGCCCGAAGGGTGTCGGTTTTGAAAAGGAGTTTTCGCTCGCGCCTGCGGCAAAGCGCTTGGCCGAGCTGTTGAGCCTTCCTGTGAAGTTGACAAAGGATTGTGTTGGCGCTGAGGTAAAGTCAGAGGTTGCCGCGGCAACTGAACCGGTGATCCTGCTTGAAAATCTTCGTTTTCATAAGGAAGAAGAAAAGAATGATCCGGCGTTTGCGAAAGAGCTGGCGTCCTTGGCGGATATTTATGTGAACGATGCTTTTGGTACGGCACATCGTGCGCACGCCTCCACGGCGGGGATTGCCGCGTATCTTCCGGCGGTCAGCGGGTTTCTTATTGAAAAAGAACTGCAGTATCTCGGGCAGGCGGTCAATAATCCGGAGCGCCCGTTCGTTGTCATTCTCGGCGGCGCCAAGGTGTCAGATAAGATCCTTCTGATCGAGAACCTTTTGAAAAAAGCGAATACGATTTTGATCGGCGGCGGTATGGCGTATACGTTCCTCAAGGCGCAGGGGATCAATATCGGAAATTCCAAGCTGGAAAAAGACAAGGTCGGCCTGGCCAAGGAACTTTTGGAAAAGGCTAAGGCGGCCGGCGTGCGCATTGAAATAACCGAAGATTTTGTGATCGTCCCGAGTTTTGATTCGAATGACGGAAAGATCTCGGATGTGATCCCGGATGGTATGGAATCACTGGATATCGGCCCGAAGACCCGTGCAAAGTTCAAGAAAGTTTTGGATAGCGCGAAGACCGTTGTATGGAATGGGCCTTTGGGCGTGTTCGAGCGTGATGCGTTTGTGAACGGCACCAAAGAGATCGCGTTTCACCTGGCGTCGTTGAAAGATAAGGGTGTTAAAACCATTATCGGCGGCGGAGATTCTTCAGCGGCGGTGTCCAAGTTCGGGCTGGATAATAAAATGACACACATTTCAACAGGCGGCGGCGCGTCGCTCGAGTATTTAGAGGGTAAAGAGCTTCCTGGCATCACGGCGCTGAATGACAAAAAAGCGGCGGGTGGTTGCGGTTGCGGGTGCAGATAACTATTGAAAGAGAGTTGTTATGAGAAAAAAGATCATTGCTGGTAATTGGAAGATGTTCAAGACTGTTCAGGAAACGGAACAGTTGATCACAGGCCTGAAGCGTGAGCTTTCGGATTATACGAAGGTTGAGGTTGTCGTGTGCCCGCCGTTCGTCAATTTGCCGGTGGCCGCGGATTGCCTGGTGGATAATACGATCAAACTTGGCGCGCAGAATATCTTCTGGGAGCAGGAAGGCGCGTTTACCGGCGAGATCTCTGGCCCCATGCTTAAAGCCGTGGGCGTTGACTATGTGATCGTCGGCCATTCCGAGCGCAGGCAGTATTTCCATGAAACGAATGAGACCGTGAACAAGCGCGTCAAGGCGGCGCTCAAGAACGGGCTTTTGCCGATCGTGTGCGTGGGCGAGAACCTGGCAGAGCGCGAAGGCGGCAAGACGTTTGATGTGGTCAACGATCATGTGACCGGGTCGCTCGCAGGATTGACCACGGAAGAAATGCAGAAGATCGTTGTGGCGTACGAACCTGTCTGGGCGATCGGCACAGGCAAGACCGCAACATCCGCCCAGGCGCAGGAAGTGCATAAGTTTATCCGTGAAACGCTGGCCAAGATGTTCGGCCAGCCGGTTGCAGATGCGACGCGCATTCAGTACGGCGGGAGTGTTAAACCTGAGAACGCGGCAGAATTGACCGCTCAGCCGGATATTGATGGAGCCTTGGTGGGCGGCGCCAGTTTAAAAGTGGAATCATTCGTCGGTATTGTTAAAAATACGAAAGTATAAATAAAGGAGTTCCTGTGGCAGGTTTTATTACGTTCTTACATGTATGTGCGAGCATTCTTCTGATCATCTCGATCCTGATGCAGTCGGGCAAAGGCGGCGGTTTAGCCGAAGGGTTTAACTCTGCTGAAAACCTTCTTGGCGCGCAAACGAATGTGGTCATGATCAGGGTTACTACCACGATCGCACTTATTTTTCTGGTCACGAGCCTCACATTGGCTGTCCTTTCGACCAAGAAAGAGCGTTCGCTCATGGCAGACCTGCCGGATACGAAAAGGACCGCGTCGGTCAATATTGATAAGTTGTTCGACCAGGCGCCGTCACAGACGATCACCATTAATGCGGCGGGTGCCTCGACAGGTAAATGAACGCGTTAATAAACCTTTCTGGTTTTAAAAGCACAGCCGGGATATTCCTGCTGTGCTTTTTTCTTTGTTCGGGCAGGAACGTTTGCGCTGAAAGCGCGCCGCGGTATGGCGGCACGATCATTTTGACCACGACATCTGATCCGCGGTCATTCAATCCCGTCCTCGCGAAAGAAACATCCACGACCATGGTTCTGGCACCGGTGTTTGAAGGCCTGACCACGACAGACCCGTTTTCCATGAAGCCGATCCCGAATCTTGCAACGGCGTGGGATGTCTCGCCCGACGGTCTTGTATGGATATTCCATTTGAGGCCGGGGGTCCGATGGTCGGACGGGGCGGCGTTCACCGCCGATGATGTGGTCTTTACATTTAATGACCTTATTTTTAATGACACGATCCCGAGTTCCGCGCGGGATATCTTTACAGTCGCGGGTAAGCCGATCCGGGTGGAAAAGGTGAATGCCCTGACGGTGCGCGTAACACTGGCGTCGAAGTTCGCGCCGTTCTTGCGCGGGATGAGCCAGGAGATCCTGCCTAAACATATTCTTGAAGGTGCGCTCAAGGCCGGGAAGTTCAGCTCTACCTGGGGCATTGATGCGAACGTGCGCGATATTGTCGGGACCGGGGCGTTTCGGATCAAGGAGTACAGGCCGGGCCAGCGCGTGGTGTTTGAAGCAAATCCTTTTTATTGGAAAAAGTCGGCGTCGGGGGGGCGCTTGCCGTATTTGGCGGGTATGGTGTATATGATCGTGCCAAGCCTGGATGTTGAATTGCTTAAATTCATTGAAGGCGGCATTGATGTGTATGACATTCGCGGCATGGATTATCCCCTGCTCAAGCCGCGCGAAAAGGAATTGGGGTTTAAGGTGTATGACCTGGGCCCGGATATGGGGGCCAGTTTTGTGGTGTTCAATCAAAATCCGGGTACAAATGCCAAGAGCGGCAAGGCGTTTATCCCGGCGTATAAGCGGGCGTGGTTTTCGGATGTGCGTTTCCGCCGGGCGGTCGCGCATGCGGTCGACAAGAAGCGGATCATTGAGATCGTCAAGAACGGCCTGGGCTATACGCAGGACGGGCCGGAAAGCCCGGGGTCAGGATTTTTTTATAACGCGGATGTGATAACGTATGAATATGATCTGAAAAAGTCAGCCGCGCTTCTGAAGGATATGGGTTTTGTGACGCGCGACAAGGATGGGATTCTCGAGGATGGTGCGGGACATTCATTGGAGTTTACGCTGTTGGCCAATGCGGATAATACCGAGCGGGTGGACATTGCGTCGATCCTTCGCAAAGACCTGGAAAGCCTTGGCATAAAGGTGAACCTTCAGCTCGTCGAGTTTAATACGCTGGTGGCAAAACTGACGTCCCTGTTTGATTGGGAGGCGGTGGTCCTCGGCCTTACAGGCTCGTCGGATCCGCATTTCGGGCAGAATGTGTGGTTGTCGTCGGGCCAATTGCATATGTGGAATCCCAGGCAGGCGGCCCCTGCGACGGATTGGGAAAAGCGTATTGATGAATTGTTTGTCCTTGGCGTGCAGGAGTTGGATGAGGCGAAACGTAAAACATATTACGATGAGTATCAGCGTATTGTGGCAGAGCAGGTGCCTATGGTGTATACAGCGTTGAGCGCCCGCTTGATCGCGGTTAAAGACAGGCTTGGCAACGTTAAGCCTTCGCCTTATGGCGGCGTTTTGCACAATCTGGAAGAAATATATATTCAATGACACAATTCATTCTCAAACGTTTATTGATTTCAATTTTTCTGCTTATTGTCATGAGCTTCATGACGTTCATGCTCATGCGCATGACGCCCGGGAATTATCTTGATACGCTGCGTTTGAATCCGCAGATATCTGAAGAAACGCTGAACCATTATGAAAAGTTATATGGCTTGAGCCAGCCGGTGCTCGTGCAATATGGCCGCTGGCTTTCGAATTTTGCGCGCGGCGAATTCGGGTTCTCGTTCTATTACAATGTGCCTGTCACGCATGTGATCGGCGGCAGGCTTTGGAATACGTTCATTCTTTCTTTCTCGGCGTTCCTTTTAACGTGGCTGGTCGCGATACCGCTGGGGACATGGGCGGCGCTTAACCGCAATCGCGGGACAGATCGGCTCGTGCAATTCTTGTCGTATGTGCTTTTATCACTGCCCGGTTTTTTTGTTGCCATGATCCTTTTGTATTGGGCAAGCCGGACCGGGGTGCTTCCACTCGGCGGCATGGAAAGCCCAGATCATGGATCAATGGGGTTTTGGGCGCGGGGCTGGGATACGTTTAGGCATCTGATCATTCCGGCGGTGGCGTTGTCGTTGGGCTCTATTGCCGGGCTTCAAAAGATCATGCGCGGGAATATGCTCGAGGTATTAGGGAAGCAATATATCCTGGCGGCACGCGCCAAGGGCTTGCCGGAGCAGCGGGTGATTTATACGCATGCGCTGCGTAATGCCATTAATCCGCTGATCACGCTGTTAGGGTATGAATTTGCCGGGTTACTCAGCGGCGCGGCGCTCATGGAAATTGTGATGAGCTGGCCAGGGCTTGGGATGCTCATGCTGACCGCGGTGCGTTCCAAGGATATTTATCTGGTGATGGCGAGCATGATGATGGGCGGGATCATGTTTTTGGTCGGAAACTTGCTGGCCGATATTTTATTGGCGAAAGCGGATCCGCGGATACGGTTAGAAAGATGAGAAATCTGTTTAATACAAATCGCTGGGCCATGATATCCCTTTGGGTGCTGGGGCTGCTTTACGCTGCCGCGCTTTTTGCGGATATTCTCGCGCCATATTCGATCCGTGATGAGGCGCGGGATTATTCGTATTGCCCGCCGAGCGCGGTGCATGTTATGTATGGCGGAAAGTTTGCCGGGCCTTTTGTGTATGGCACGCGATTGACGTTTAATGAATATCATGCGCGTATTTATATTGAAGACCGGGGCGTGCGCTATCCGGTGCGTTTTTGGATAAAAGCAGAGCCGTATCGTTTCCTGGGAATACTGTCGTCAGACAGGCATGTGTTTGGTGTAGAGGCGCCCGGGCGCGTATATCTTTTTGGTGCAGACAGCCGCGGGCGGGATGTTTTCTCGAGGATCATTCACGGCGGGCGAGTGTCGCTCACGATCGGGCTTTTGGGCGTGATCATTTCGTTTACGATCGGGCTTTTGGTGGGTGGGGCGGCTGGATATTTTGGCGGACGCGTGGACCAGGTGCTTATGCGCGTGTGCGAGATGGTCATGATGGTGCCAGGGTTTTATCTGTTATTGGCACTGCGCGCGGCGGTGCCGGATACATTTAATTCTATGCAGGTGTATTGTTCGATCGTGGTGATCCTGTCATTTATTGGATGGGCAGGGTTGGCGCGTATTATTCGCGGCATGTGTTTGTCGCTGCGTGAGCGCGAGTATGTGCTGGCCGCGCGGACCATGGGCCTGTCGCATGCCATGATCATTCGTCGGCATATTCTGCCGCATACGGTTTCGTATTCATTGGCGGCGGCGATGTTGTCGATCCCGGGATACATTTTAAGTGAGTCCGCGCTCAGCCTGATCGGGCTGGGTATTCAGGACCCGTATGCGAGCTGGGGCAATATGTTGTCGGAAGCCATGAATATCGTGCGTATCCAGTTCGCGCCCTGGATTTTGACCCCGGCGTTCTTTATTTTTCTAACAGTCATGTGTTTCAATATTCTCGGCGACGCCCTTCGCGACGCCCTGGATCCAACGACCGAAACCGCCATAACCCCGGAGGCTATGCCGGTTGTTGAGGATTCGTCAAGAGGCGGGGTGGCGGCATGAAGGAAAAGATTTTAACGATCAGCGATCTTTCCGTGCGCCTCAGGGCCGCGCCGCATACGGCGATCCTTCATAACGTTTCGTTGGATATTGAGCGCGGAAGCATTTTTGGTGTCGTCGGCGGATCGGGCAGCGGGAAGACGACGCTTGGCCTCGCGCTTCTTGGGCTTTTGCCTGGAGCCATGGCCTCATCGGGCAAAATTATCGTTGCAGGGAAAGATATTACGGCATTGTCATCAGAAGAAAAGCGTGCGCTTCGGGGTGCCGGGATCAGCATGGCATTTCAAGAGCCGCTCAGCGCCTTCGACCCCGTATTCACCGTCGGGTATCAGATCAAAGAAATGCTGGAGGCGCATCAGATGAGCGCCGGGGCGCGAGTGCATGAATTACTATCACTGTGCGGCATCAAAGATCCCGGGCGCGTGGCTGCGAGCTATCCGCACGAATTATCCGGCGGGCTTCGTCAGCGCGCCATGATCGCGCTGGCGATCGCGTGCCAGCCAAAGCTTTTGATCGCCGATGAAGTCACCAGCAGCCTCGACGTGATGCTGCAGGCTGAAATCATGGAGTTGTTCAGAAGTTTACGAAAAAACCTGGGCCTGACGATCATGCTCATTTCACACGATCTGGGTGTGATCAAACACCTTGCGGACGACGTTGTGATATTGAGACAGGGCCGTGTTATTGAAAAAAGCCCATGTGCCGATATTTTTAAAGAAAATGCTCAAGGATATACAAAAGAATTAATTAGGGCGGCGGGATTAACATGTTGTTAAAGCTTGAGAATATTTCTAAAACCTTTACCGCGCACGGCAGCACGATTAAAGCTGTCAACGGGGTAAGCTTGTCGTTAGCCGTCGGTGAGAGCCTGGCGTTAGTGGGCGGTTCAGGTTGCGGGAAAACGACGCTTGCGCGCATCATCATGGGCCTTGAAAAGCCGGATACGGGCAGCATTTTGTTGAACGGCCGGCCTTTAGGCCGTGATCAAAAAGAGCAGCGCGATTTTTGCAGGAAGGTGCGCATGGTCTTTCAGGACCCGTTCGCCTCGCTTGACCCGCGTTATACGGTCCGGCATATTCTGGCTGAGGCGCTGTGCCTTGAGCCTCGGCGTACGCGCGTTGAAGAAGAGCGCCTGATGAAGCAGGTTTTGTCGCAGGTCTTGCTTGCGCAGGATATTCTCAGACGCTATCCGCATGAATTTTCCGGCGGGGAGCGCCAGCGTATCGCGATCGCTCGCGCACTCATGACAGCGCCGCTGTTGATCATTCTCGATGAAGCGGTGTCGTCGCTCGATGTTCTTGTTCAGCAGGAGATCCTTGCGCTTTTGGCTGCGCTTTCTCAAAAGAATGGCGTAACGTATTTATTCATTTCGCACAACCTTCGCGCGGCCCAGATGCTTTGCTCAAAAATTGCTGTCATGCAGGACGGAAGGCTTGTAGAATGTGAACCAACAGCGAGGATCATGGCTGCGCCGGGCCATGAGTATACCAAGGCTTTAGTATCCGCGGCGTTGACGTATAGAGTGCGGGATAAGGAACAGGATGAGCACAATATTTTATAGAAAATTGAATGAATATTTCGGCCTGATCGCTTTTGGCGTTTTTTTTGGCCTGCTGGCGTTTGCGGCCACTATTGAGGTCAAGGATTACGACATTTGGCTGCATATGGGTATGGGGAAATTTATCCTGAACCATCATGTGGTCCCGGATGTGGATGTTCTGTCCTGCTCGATCGCGGGCAAGCCCTGGGTCAATCATGAATGGCTGTTTCAGGTCATTGTGTATAAGGTGCGTGCGCTGTGGGGATTCGACGGGCTTATTTATATGCAGGTCGGCGTGGTCCTGCTCACGTTTCTCACACTGCTCCTGCTCGCGTATCGGAAAGACCGCCAATTCTTGATCGCGGTCCTTTTCTTTTTTATGATGCAGATCTACCAGTCGCGTTTTACGATCCGTCCGGATATTTTCAGCCTTTTATTCTTTGTATTTTTTATTTCGATCCTTTCGGCGCATATTCAGAAACGCTGGTCGATCGCGGCTTTATTCTTGTTGCAGGTCCTCTGGAGCAATATGCATGGGTTCTTTATTTTTGGGCCCATGCTGGTTTTTCTGGCGCTTCTGGCAGAGGTAATGAAGCGTTATCTTCCCATGCCTGCGGCCTGGAAAGAGGAAGGGCGCCTGACCGACGAAGAATATGGCCGGCTTAAAGCCGCTTTTGTTTTTGTGCTTTTGGCAACGCTCATTAATCCGCTGACGCTCCGCGGGGCTACGTATCCTTTCGGCGTTCTTTTCGGCCTGGCCGGAGAATCAAAGATATTTTTTGAGCACATCACCGAGCTTCAACATCCGCTGGCGTGGTCTACACTTTTTAGCCTGGATGACCAGGTGCCGTATAAGGTTCTGATATTCCTGTCGCTGATCACATTTATTTTCAATCGTCGCAGGATCGACATAAGCGCGGCGCTGTTATGGCTGGGATTTTTCGGATTCTCGCTCGTTGCGGTCCGGAACCTGATTTATTTTGCGGCCGTGGCATTTTTGGTCATGATGACGAATTGTGCCAACCTGCGCTTGAGAGACATCGTGCCGTTTCGTTTTGCGGACAGGCGCTTTGTTCCGCTCACGGGATTTATGGTGAAGGTCATTCTGATCTGTTTTTTTGTTTCCGAGGGGAATGGCATGGCCTGGCACGGGTATTTTGACCTGGATGCCTATGAACGCAAAAGTGAATTTTTAGGTGTCGCGCAACGCGGATTTCCGATCAAGGCTGTGGATTTTCTGGAAAAGAATAATATTCGCGGGAATTTCTTTAATGATTTTAATTCCGGGGCGTATCTTGTCGGGCGCGTGTATCCGAATGTCCGCGTTTTTATTGATGGGCGGACCGAAGTTTACGGGGCGGCGTTCTTTAAGGAGTATGAAGAGATCATGACCGACGGCAATGAAAAGACGTTTGACGCGGCCGTTGTCAAGGATCATCTGACCGGTATCCTCATTAATAATAGCGTGGGCAATTTCCCTGCGGCCTTGTTGTCCTTGATCCAGAAAAAGAAGGAATGGGTGCTGGTCCATTTTGATTTTGATGGTCTCGTATACCTGAAGGATATTCCGGCGAACCGCGTGATGATCGACGCGCATAAAATCGATTTGACGCAGTGGAACGTCAAAGACCCGGATTTAAAAAGGCTTGGCGTTGTACGCGCGACCCCGATCCGTAATTTTTACAGGGCCAAGATCCTTAAGGCCATGGGTTATCCGGCTCCGGCGCTCCTCGAGGTGGAGCGTGCGATCGAGGTTAATCCTGCTTATGCCGAGGCGTATGCTTTAAAAGGGGACCTTGCCGTGGATCAAAAGGATTGGGAAGGCGTGTTTTCGAATTATCGAAAAGCATTGTATTTTGATAATGAAAATATCGCGTATCGCCGGAAACTGGTGAAGGCGTATTTCGAGCTGAATGATGTGGAAAACGGGTTTAAACAGGCCGGGCGTTTGATCGAGCTTGCCCCAGACGATAGTACCGGTTATATTTACGCGTTAAAACTCAGCATGAAAAAAGAGCAATACAAGGAAGCTTATGATATATTAGTTCAAGTTTTAGGGATTGATCCGAAAGCGGCCTCTCAGGCGATAAGCGCAGGCGATATGTTCATGGAAAAGAAGGCCTGGGGCTGGGCGCGTAAGGCGTACGTGTTGGCTGTTGAGAAAGACGCGCGTTCGGCGGCGGCTCATGAAAAGCTGGGGGATGCGTTAAAAGAGCTCAAGAGCCTGGGCGGTGCGTTCACCGAGTGGCAGAAGAGTTTGGCGTTACAGAAAGATAATGAAGCTTTACGTAAAAAGATCGACGCGATAAAGCCTCTGTTACGGCGAGGAAAAGTGCAATGAAGAATGTCCTGACATTTATTCTGGCCGGCGGCAAAGGCGAGCGATTAAACCCGCTGACCCGCGACCGCGCGAAGCCGGCTGTCCCGTTCGGTGGGATATACCGCATTGTGGATTTCACACTGTCGAATTGCATTAATTCGGGCCTGCGCCGTATTTTCGTCTTGATCCAGTATAAATCTTTTTCACTGCAAAAACATATTCTCTCGGGCTGGGATGTTGTCTCGTCGCAGCTCGGCGAATTCATTGATGTGGTCCCGGCCCAGCAGCGTTTGGGCGAGGATTGGTATAAGGGGACGGCGGACGCGATCTACCAGAATATTTATTCGATCAATGATTACAACCCGGACCTGGTATTGATCCTTGCTGGCGACCATTTGTACAAAATGGATTACCAGAAAATGATCGCGGCGCATTTGAAGAATGATGCGGATGTTTCGGTGGCATGTATCAAGATGCCCAAGGAAGATTCGGTGCATTTTGGTGTGATCGAGGCGGATAAGGACAATTTTATATGCGGGTTTCAGGAAAAGCCCACAGTGCCGCGTACGATCCCCACGGATCCTGAAAAAATATATGCCTCGATGGGGATTTATCTGTTCAGCCGGAAAGTCCTGATGCAGGAGCTCGAGCGCGACGCGGTGGATGTGCGCTCGGACCATGATTTCGGCAAGAATATTATTCCGCGGATGGTGGCCACACGCAAGAAGCTCTTGGCGTATAATTTCGGGGAGCAGTCGAGCTACTGGCGCGATATCGGGACGCGCGACGCGTATTATCAGGCGAACATGGACCTGGTCCGGCCGGATCCGCCTTTCGGGCTTTATGACAGGAATTGGCCGCTGCGGACGCATTATTCGCATTATCCGCCGGTCCTCATGAAGACGGTCCGTGAGAACGGGCAGGAAGTGCCGGGCATGGTGGTGGATTCGATCATTTCTCCCGGTTGCCTGATCGAGGGCGGGCGCGTTGAGCGTTCCGTCTTGTCGCCCATGGTCGTGGTCCATAAACATACGCACATTCAGGATTCCGTGATCATGGAAAATGTCACGATCGGTGAAGGTGCGCAGATCAGGAACGCCATCATCGACAAGCAGGTGGTTGTGCCTGCCGGTGAAAAGATAGGTTATGACCTTGAGCTTGACCGTAAGCGGTTTGCGGTTACAGCGTCGGGAATTGTTATTGTGGCAAAGAAAACGTCTATTGAAAGTTAAGAGGAGATCCATGATCGTCCAGCCCAAGATCCGTGGTTTTATCTGTACAACAGCGCACCCGAATGGCTGTGCCAAACATGTCGAGGACCAGATCCAGTGCGTCCTTAAAAAAGGTCCTGTGTCCGGCGGCCCTAAAAAAGTGCTTGTGATCGGTGCGTCAACAGGATACGGATTGGCATCGCGCATTACCGCGGCGTTTGGCAGTGGTGCGGCCACATTGGGCGTGTTCTTCGAGCGGCCTTCAGATGAAAAGCGGACAGCGACGGCGGGCTGGTACAACACCGCGGCGTTTGAGAAGGCGGCGCACGCCAAAGGCCTGTATGCCAAGAGCTTGAATGGCGATGCGTTTTCGGATGATATGAAGCGCCAGGTTGTGGACGCGATCAAAAAAGATATGGGCCAGGTGGACATGGTGATATACAGTTTGGCATCTCCCCGCCGGACGCATCCCAAAACAGGTGAAACGTTCAAGTCTACGCTGAAACCGATCAAGGGAACGTATACCAACAAGTCGTTTGATTTTGACAAGAATGTGGTGATCAGCGTGACGCTCGAACAGGCCGCACCCGAAGAGGTGGCGCATACGCTCGCGGTCATGGGCGGCGAAGACTGGGAAATGTGGATCGACCTTCTTCAAAAAGAGAAGCTTTTGGCGCCGGGCTGTTTGACGGTCGCGTATTCGTATATCGGGCCGAACGTGACCCAGCCGATCTATCGCCAGGGTACGATCGGCGCGGCCAAGGATCATCTGGAAAAGACCGCGCATGTGCTGGACAAGAAAATGGCGGCGATCGGTGGCCGGGCGTTTGTGTCGGTCAATAAGGCGCTCGTCACGCAGGCCAGTTCCGCGATCCCGTTCATTTCTCTTTATATTGTTCTGCTCATGAAGGTCATGAAAGAAAAGAATATTCATGAAGGCTGTATCGAGCAAGTGGTGCGTTTGTTCCATGAGCGTCTGTATGGCCGCGACCGCAAGAACATTCCGGTCGACAGCGAGGGCCGTGTGCGCGTGGATGACTTGGAAATGCGTGCGGATGTCCAGGCTGAGGTGGAAAAGATGTGGGAGAACGTCACGAGCGGTAACATCAACGAATTTGGCGGCGTTGACAGTTACAATAAAGAATTCCTTAAGCTGTTTGGTTTCGGCTTGGAAGGTGTTGATTATAGCGCGAATGTAGAGATTGACGCGAAGATAAGCTAGTAGGGGCGACCCGGCGGGTCGCCTGGTGTATCTTGTAGGGGCGACCCGGCGGGTCGCCCGATGCCCGTATTTTAAAGCCGCGAAATTTCTCGCGGCTTTCGATTGTCGCCCCCCCCTTGTTTTTCGCCTATTTATAGTAAATACTTATTAACAAGCCATGTTTAAAAAGTGTATATCCATAGTTATTTTAATCGCCTTTCTAGCCACAAGCGTCCTGCCTGCATACGCGCAGGGCGTAGGGGCGACCCGTTGGGTCGCCCGGCTTCCCGAGCCAGGAACAATGGTGGCGTTAAGCCAGTCTGTCAGTCCCCCGTTGCTTAAAGGTATTAAGGTGTATGCCAATGATCCATTCCGGTTCGATTTTATATTGGATAATGGAGACGCGCGTAGGGGCGACCCGTTGGGTCGCCCTGCAT